>JAEWAH010000178.1 GCA_023391725.1 Bacillota bacterium
GCCCAGCGCTATGGCCTATCCCAGCTTCATCAATTAAGGGGTCGGGTGGGGCGGGGGAGCCAGCAGAGCTGGTGCTTTTTGCTGGCCGAGCCCAACGAGCGGCTGAAAACGCTGACCGCTACAAATGACGGGTTCGAGATCGCCAGGAAGGACCTGCAACTAAGGGGCCCGGGGGAGTTTTTCGGCACCAGGCAGCACGGTGCGCCGATCCTGCCGGGGCTTACGGTGGACGGGGACGTGCAGCTTTTGGACGAGACGCAAAAGTGTTTGAAAGAGTTGCGCAACGGAGATGAATTCCGGGTGGAATGGGCGATTGTTCAGGCGCAGGCCCGGCAGGATTTTGCGCATAGATTGAAGCAGGTGTCGCTGAGCTGATTTTGTTAGGGGGAACGGTGGGGGGCGTGCAGTACTGCTCAGCTATCAAGCACGAGTTTTTCGACTCACTTTTTTCTTCCGCCATCTTCCAGCAAACTCTCCAGGTATCCCCCGAAAAATCCCTGGTATGATATTGCCAAACGGGGAAAAAGATAGTATAATCAAGCGAATGTTTAGGAAGGACGAGAGCCCTGGCATGCTCTTTTTTGTGTGCCTGATGCTTTATCCACCGCATGGCCACCATGCGCAACCATTACGTAGAGGAGGACTGCAAAGACATGGCAACCAAGTATGTATACCTCTTTAAGGAAGGCAACGCCGGCATGAAGAACCTGCTGGGCGGCAAGGGGGCCAACCTGGCCGAGATGACCACCATCGGGCTGCCGGTTCCCCAAGGTTTTACCGTTACCACCGAAGCTTGCACCCGTTACTATCAGGATGGCAAGCAGATCGCCCAGGAGATCGTGGATCAGATCTATGCGGCGCTGGCCCAGACGGAGATCGTTTGCGGCAAGAAGTTCGGCGATCTTAAAAACCCCTTCCTGGTTTCTGTGCGTTCCGGCGCTCGCGCCTCTATGCCCGGCATGATGGACACCATCCTGAACCTGGGCCTCAACGACATCGCCGTGCAGGGCCTGACCCAGCAGACCGGCAACGAGCGGTTCGCCTATGACAGCTACCGCCGCTTCATCAACATGTTCTCCGATGTCGTTATGGAAATCAAGAAGTCCAATTTCGACGCCGCCCTGGACGCCGTGAAGGAAGAAAAGGGCGCCAAGTTTGACACCGATTTGACTGCGGAAGATCTGAAGGAAGTTGTCCGCCGTTTCAAGGCCATCTACCTCAAGGAAAAGGGCGAGGAATTTCCCCAGGATCCCAAAGTTCAGCTGATGGAGGCCATCAAGGCCGTGTTCCGCTCCTGGGACAACCCCCGCGCCATCTACTACCGCCGCATGAACGACATCCCCGGCGACTGGGGCACCGCGGTCAACGTGCAGAGCATGGTATTTGGTAATATGGGCAATGACTCCGGTACCGGCGTTGCCTTTACCCGCAACCCCTCCACGGGCGAAAAGAAGCTGTACGGCGAGTACCTGTTCAACGCCCAGGGCGAAGACGTGGTGGCCGGCATCCGTACGCCCCAGCCCATCGCTTCCCTGCAGCAGTCCATGCCCGAAGTGTACGAGCAGTTCGCAGGCATCGCCAACACTTTGGAAAAGCACTACCGCGACATGCAGGACATGGAGTTCACCATTGAGCATGGCAAGCTCTTCATGCTGCAAACCCGTAACGGCAAGCGCACCGCCGCCGCGGCTTTGAAAATCGCCGTTGACCTGGTGGAAGAGGGCATGCTCTCTACCGATGAAGCCGTTTTGAAGGTGGAGCCCAAGCAGCTGGATACCCTTTTGCACCCCAACTTTGACACCGCGGCCCTCAAGAAGGCCACAGCTATTGCCAAGGGCCTGCCCGCCTCTCCCGGGGCTGCTGCCGGCTACATCTACTTCACCGCTGATACCGCCGCCGATGCTGGCCGCGCCGGCAAGGCCGTGATCCTGGTGCGTGAAGAGACCACCCCCGAAGACATCGAGGGCATGGATCTTTCCAAGGGCATCCTGACCGCCCGCGGCGGCATGACCTCCCACGCGGCCGTTGTGGCCCGTGGCATGGGCCGCGCTGCTGTCGTTGGCTGCGGCGAGCTGCACATCAAGGAAGAATTAAAGACCCTGACCGTGGGTGATAAGGTGTTCCACGAGGGCGACGCTCTGTCCATCGATGGCTCCACCGGCAACGTGTACGCAGGCCTTGTGCCCACCACGGAAGCTACCGTGAGCGGCGACTTTGCCAAGCTCATGAAGTGGGCCGACGCTGCCCGTACCTTGAAGGTTCGCACCAATGCGGATACCCCCCGCGACACCAAGCAGGCTGTGGAGTTCGGCGCAGAAGGCATCGGCCTTTGCCGCACCGAGCATATGTTCTTTGAAGCCGACCGTATCGCGGCTGTGCGCGAGATGATCCTGGCCGATACCGAGGCTCAGCGCCGCGCGGCCCTTGACAAGATCCTGCCCATGCAGCAGGGCGATTTCGAGGCCATGTACAAGGCGTTGGAAGGCCGTCCCATGACCATCCGCTACCTGGATCCCCCGCTCCATGAGTTCCTGCCCGGCAAGTCCATGACGGAAGAAATCGCCGCCCTGGCCAAGGAACTGAAAACCACCCCCGAAAAGATCGTGACCAAGATCGACGCGCTGCATGAGTTCAACCCCATGATGGGTCACCGCGGCTGCCGTCTGGCCGTGACCTTCCCCGAGATCGCCGAAATGCAGACCCGCGCTGTTCTGCAGGCCGCTTTGAAGGTGAAGAAGGAAACCGGCTGGGACATCGTGCCCGAAATCATGATCCCGCTGGTTGGCGCCAAGAAGGAATTGGCCTTTGTCAAGCAGATCGTGCTGGATACCGCCAAGAAAGTGTTTGCCGAGGCCGGTCAGGAACTGAAATTCCATGTGGGCACCATGATCGAGATCCCGCGCGCGGCCGTGATCGCCGACGAGATCGCCGAGGAAGCGGAATTCTTCTCCTTCGGCACCAACGACCTGACCCAGATGACTTTCGGCTTCAGCCGTGACGATGCCGGCAAGTTCCTGGATTCCTACTACCAGAACAAGATCTTCGAGAGCGATCCTTTTGCCCGCCTGGACCAGGAAGGCGTTGGCAAGCTGGTGGAAATGGCTGCCAAGCTGGGCAAAAAGACCCGCCCCGACCTGAAGCTGGGCATCTGCGGCGAGCATGGCGGCGATCCGTCCTCCATCATGTTCTGCCACAAGGTGGGCCTGAACTACGTTTCCTGCTCGCCCTTCCGTGTGCCTATCGCCCGTTTGGCGGCGGCCCATGCGGCAATCATGGAAAAGCAGGCTGCGAAGAAGTAAGGTTATATCCGATTCATAAGGCAGGGGCGCTAAACAAGCGCCCCTGTTTTTTTATCCGGCAGTTTTTACATCTGCAAAAAATGAAAGTATAGGAAAATTTGTAAACCACAGCGAATAAAACAAAGGGTTGGATAGTGGTTAGTACATCCTAAAAAAGGAAGTGGGATGCTTCCATCAGCAAAGGAGCTTTACATGAAGACGAAAGTGGCAGTATTTTTGATGACCTTGCTGGCAGGGTTGTGCCTGATGATGAGTGCCTGGGCGGCGCCCGGTGATGCGGTACTCTTTCCGCAGCCGGAAGGCGGCATGGTCGAAAACAGCGCGGAGTCCATAGCGGCGGTAGGGGATACGCTGTATATGCTCACACAAAAGGGCCTGTATGCCTGGAAGGCAAGCGATGCCGAGCCAAAGCTTGTTTCTGATAAAGTCAGTAGGCAATATGCCTATTATGCCAGCTTGGAGGACATCCCTCAGGAAGAAAAGGAAAAATATGAAAACAGTGTCAACCTGCTTTTTCAAAGCAACGGAAAACTCTATGGCCTGAATACGTCCACAGGATCTTTGCTTTTGCTGGATGTAACGGCGGAGGGAGTCAATGTCAGCAAGGCCTACACCCTGGATTGGGAGGGCATGTTCATTAAGGAAGCAGACTACTCCTATCCGCGTCAGATTTTTAGCAGTGTACTGACAAAGGATCGGCTTTATCTGCTTGCGCAGCAGCCAACTCAATACTGGAACGATTATGATCTGCTTTCTTTTGACTTGGCCACCGGCAAACAGACAAAGATTCCGGTGGAAAATGTGCATGCCATCGCCACGTATGAGGGTGGCAAGCTTTTGTGCAACATATTCGATTGGGAAAACTCGTACACGCCTGACGGAAAGCCGGTCTATCCTTCGCTGTCTGTGCTTGATCCCGCGACACAGGCGCTGACTAAGCTTGTAGATTTTCCGGCGTCGCAGGTGGGCGGGCTCAGCTATGATGATCAAAGCGGCATGATCTACGTTCTGGGCAGGGGCGAATTGTATGGCAGTAAGCAAGGCGCGGCGTTTGAGACCGTCGCTTATATGCCGGTGGACTATCCCGGAGACCAGATGGCTGCCACAATCGTATCGGGCGGGCTTTATGCGGCTATACCCAACTATGGAACGGTATATGTTCGCAATATCGACCCCGCCTATAAAAGCGACAGGGTGCTGCGCATTTTGGGCGGCTATTCCGATGAGGTGACCCGGGCATTTCAGGCGGCCCATCCCGAGATCCCAGTCGTTTTTGAGCAGCAGACCTCCCTGGCCGCTGAGCAGATCACCCAGCGGATGGTGTCGGGCACGGACAATGTGGATCTGCTGATGATCAGCCTGTCCTACGGCGGGTTTTCATCCCTGCGGGATAAGGGGTATGTGAGCGATTTGAGCCAGAGCGCCATCCTCACGGATACGGCGGCAAAAATGTATCCCAAGTTTGTGGAGTCTTTGTACAAAGACGGCAAGCTGATCGCTTTCCCCTGCCAGTTCTATAGCACCGCCATGGGTTACTCACCTGATGTCATGAAGCTTCTTGAGATCGAGCAGCCCCCCAAAACGCTGGCGGAGCTCATGGACCTGTATGTGGATTGGGTAGAGGAATACGGCCCTGAAAACGGCAACTATCAATTGCAGGAAAATGTGTATGACATCCGCCAGGAACTGCTCAGCACCATTTTGATGAACTACCTGGCGCATTACGCAAAGACGGGGGAAGAGCTTGCCTTTGACACCCCGGTTTTCAGAGCTTTGATCGACAAGCTGGATAAGGTCACGCCCATATTGAAGGAGCTGAACCCGGACCCCGATGAACAGCAGGGCGGTATGGTGGCTTACTCCAGCGAATCAGGCAGCATCCCCACGGCGCTGTTCACCAGCAATTTGATGCTCAACCCTGAAAATTATAGTGACAACAGAGGGTATGTGCCTTTGCTCCTCTCCCTGGATGAAGGAGTGGAGCCTGCCTGCTTTGCGCAAGTTTCCGTATTTGTTATAAACCCCAACTCAAAAAATCAGGATCTTGCGATGACCTACCTGGAATTTCTTGCCCAGAACATGCCGCGCAACCTGTCCATCACGCTTTGCCCGGATGACAATGCACCCGTAGAAGATCCCTCATATGCTGCAGAACTTGACAATGCCAACAAGCAATTGGATGATTTCCGGGAACAATTGAAAACCATGGCGCCGGAAGATGTAAAAATGATGGAGGATAACATCAAAAACTACGAGGAATATATCGCCAATATTGAAGACCGCCGCTTCATGATTACTGAGGAAAAGATCGCGCAGTACCGATCGCTGGTGCCATACATTTATGTTGATACCGAAAACCTTGACTTCTTGACCGGTTCTCCGGAGTCGCTTTCCCTTCTGCAGCAGTTCTTGCAGGGGAAAACGGACAGCCAGCAGTTCATCAAGGAGTTTGACCGCAAGCTGCAGATGATGCGGATGGAAAACAAGTAGAAGAATGGGCGGCAGGGAGGGAACGCTTCTTGCCGCCCATTAATCGTGATGAAAGATTTCGCGTCTGAGGACGCGGAGCGATCCTAACGCCCTGGACCTTCGGATGCCACATATAGTTCTTTACTTTCTAACTTGAAAAGGTTTCGCGTCTGAGGACGCGGCCAGGGCGATCCTAACGCCTTGGACCTTCGGATGCTGCATATAGTTCTATACTTTCTAGGTTTCGCATCTGCGGATGCGACCAGGGCTTTCCGGTCGCCCTGGACCTTCGGATGCTGCTTATAGTTCTATACTTTCTATCTTAAAAAGGTTTCGCATCTGCAGATGCGACCAGGGCTTTCCGGTCGCCCTGGACCTTCGGGGCCCTGGACCTTTGGGGCCCTGGACCTTTGGGGCCCTGGACCTTTGGGGCTCTGGACCTTCGGACGCTGCTTATGGTATCTTTTTTGGGTTATGAAGTTTTCCTGAAAAGGAGAACGGGGAGAACGCCTTTGTCAAAAGGAGTTCTCCCCGCTTGCTTTCAGAAAATATTACTTCACGTATGGAAGCAGCTTCCCGTACCCTTGGGTTTCCATCTCCGCCTTGGGGATGAACTTCAACGCCGCGCTGTTGATGCAATAGCGGAGGCCGCCAAGTTCCTTGGGCCCATCCTCGAACACGTGGCCCAGGTGGGCGTTGCCCACGCGGCTACGCACCTCGGTGCGCGTATGGAAAAGGGAGGTATCCATGAATTCCTTGATCACATTGGGATCGATGGGGCGGGAGAAGCTGGGCCAGCCGCAGCCGGATTCAAACTTGTCGGTGGAGGTAAACAGCGGCTCGCCCGTGGTGATGTCCACATAGATACCGGGGGCATAATGGTTCCAGAATTCGTTTTGGAAGGGAGGCTCGGTGGCGGACTCCTGAGTCACGCGGTATTGCGCGTCCGTCAGATCCTGGCGGAGCTTTTGCTTGTCGGCTGCCAGATAGCGGGTCGGGTCTACGGTGGCCTGGGCGGCCTTTTCCATCTCTTCCTTGCTGATATGGCAGTAGCCGTTGGGGTTTTTGTCCAGGTACTTTTGGTGGTATTCTTCGGCGGGATAGAAATTTTCAAGAAGCATGCATTCCACGGCCACGGGCTTATCCAGCCTGCTTTGCAGGGACTTTAGAGATGCGCGGATAAACGGCGCATCCTCGGGGTCCGTGTAATAAATGCCGGTACGGTACTGGGTGCCGTGATCGCCCCCCTGCCGGTTAACAGACGTGGGGTCGATAGCGTCATAGAAGAGCTCCAGCAGGAAGGGCAGGGGAAGAACGTCCGGATCATACGTCACCTTCACCGTTTCTGCGTGGCCGGTATTGTTGTGGCAGACTTCCTGATAGGTGGGGTTGGCCGTCTTGCCATTGGCGTAGCCCACCTGGGTCGTGAGAACGCCGGAAATGGAGGAGATATATTTTTCCGTGCCCCAGAAGCATCCACCGGCAAGGTAGATTTCCTTCACATTTTTTGAGCTGGTCATTGCAAGTACCCCTTCCGCATGCTGCTGTATAATAAGATGCGCATTCTTGCGCCTGCCAATGCCAACGCTTTATGCGTACCCTTAATATAGCGCATTTTGGTAATTCTGTAAATGCGGCATACAGTTATGCCCCGGACCGGGAGGTGTTCCTTCCGGACCGGGGCATAAACAATTAATACGATTTATTCGTTGGAGACCAGCCGCTTTTCACCCGTGATCCGCTGGATGGGGGCGATATCCTGGGTGACTTCCAAGGCACCCAGGTATTCTCCCTGTGGTGAGCGCACCGCATAGTAGCGAATAAGGATGAACTTTCCGTGAAGAGAGAGCCAGAAATCCTCGTGATCCTTTTGACCGGATTTAAAATCGGCCAGTATCTTTTCTACAATGGGCATGCTGGCGGGAGGATGGCAGTTGACCACCTTGCGGCCGATGATAGCCCGGGTCCGGGGAAAGATGCGCTCGGTGCCTTCGGAGAAGTACTTCACCGTGTCATCCTTGTCCACAAACGTAATGTCTACGGGCAAGGCGTTCAATAAGCCGGAGAGTTCTTCCGGTTTCAGCTGGCCGGTGGGCAGCATCACCATGGCGGTAGGAGCGGCCTCCGTAAACGAGGGCGTTTCCTGGACGGGGGCTTCCGGCTGCCAGGCGGGAGGCTCCGGGATGAGGCAGTAGCCAAGGCTGCCGCTTTCCTGGGCGATCTTTGCCCATTCCCCAGGGGTGAAGATCTCCACCATCATGGGCAGCAAAATGTTTTCTTCCTTGAAGATCATCTCCGTTGCTTTCGTCAAAGCGAACTCCACCATCCGGAGGATCCTTTCGGTGTCGCTTACGGGCTCGGAAAGCAGGCGCTGAACTTCCTTGACGGCGGCGCGGATATCGTCATCCACGCCCCACATCACCTTGGGCGGGGCGGTGACGCCGTGCTGCTCCAGGTAGGGGAAAAGCAGATTCTCCTTTTTCAGGTAGTGGATGTGCAGATGCTGCAGTGGTTCAAAAGCTGCTCTCAGCGCCTGCAACTGCTGCGCGCCGGGGGTTTGCCGGTATGCCTCAAGTTGGGGCCGGATGGTTTCGTCCATCAGCGCCTTCAGCGCCTGGTTTTCGGCAAGGAGCGTGTGGGCGGGGTGGCCGGGGATCTTGGAAGGGTCGGAAGGGCGGTGGATCTCCTCGATAGAGCCCTCGAATACAGATGCGTGGATGTCGCAAAGATCGCGGATCTCCTCCGGGGGAAGGCCATCGGCGATGAGCTGATTTTCCGCCTGGGCGATCTCCTGGGCGGAAACGTTTTGGAAGGATTCCTTGAAAAGCGCTTTGACATCGTCGGCGGGCCTGCCAGCGTGGAGCTGGGCAAGCAGTTCCTTGATGACCTTTTGGCGATATTCGCTGTTGTTGATCTCGCGGCTCATAGCCTGGCCTCCTTTTTAGGTGTCTTGGATTTCGCTCCTGCGGGAGCGACCAGGGCTTTCCTCCCCTGGCTCAATCGTCGCGCTGCTGCGCTCCGCTTGCATCGCTCGTTTCGCCAGTCTCCTGCGCCTCGCTACATCCGCCACAGGCGGCGCTTCGGCTCCGGAGCCCAGGACCCTCGGGGCTCATGCTTGAATTTTACTCCGCTATCTCAAACCCCGATTCCCGCAGAGCCTGCACAACCTTCTCCATAGGAATTTTCTTCATCGCCGCGCCCTTGGGCAGCGTCATGAAGCGGCCTGCTGTATTCAGCATACCCGGCTTTGTGATATCCGAAAAGCCGATGGCCTGCAAAATGGACGGAAGCTCCGGGTGCTTTTCGCACAGCGCGTGGACCGAAGCATTCAGGTCCAATACTTTGTCCATCAGGCATCCTCCTTGGGGAAGATCACGGTGAGCAGCATCTTGAAAGGCTGGGCGGCGAATACCGCGTGAGGCTTCCCGGCAGGCATCACCAGGGCCTCTCCGGCCTTGACCAAGTGGGGCTTGCCATCCACGGTAAAGGAACCTTCTCCCTCCAGCACGTGGACGAAAGCGTCGCCGCCGGAGGCGTGGGTGCTGATTTCTTCCCCCTTGTCAAAGGCGAACAGGGTGAGGCTTACGGCCTTGTTCTGGGCCAGGGTTTTGCTCACCACCTGGCCGGGAAGGATATCCACCTGCGCATTAAGGGGCAGTACGGTCTCATGGGGGATGTTCTTGATGAACTGTTTCATATTTGAATCCTCCTATTCCGAAAGAATTTCTCCGTCTGTGGAAAGCACGGTGACCCGCCAGGGGATGAATTTGCCGCTGGCCTTAAGTGCCTGCTTGACCGCGTGCTCCAGCCCGCCGCAGCAGGGCACCTCCATACGCACGATGTGCACGCTTTGAATGTCGTTCCTTAAAAGTATCTCCGTTAGCTTCGCGGCGTAATCCGCTTCATCCAGCTTAGGGCAGCCTATGAGCGTCACATGGTCTTTCATGAATGTTTGGTGGAACGCGCCGTGGGCAAAGGCTGTGCAATCCGCTGCCACTAGCAGCTTTGCGCCTTTCAGGTACGGGGCATTCACAGGGACAAGCTGCAGCTGGATGGGCCACTGCCGAAGTTCACTTACGTTTGCCTGGTAGGCGGGGGATGGGGAAGCGGATTCTTCCTTCCGGGCAAAGGTGCGCATCCTCATTCCCGGACATCCGCCGGCATGGGATGGGGCTTCCTGCTTGGCCTGATGGGCTTTTGCCGCGACCTCGTCAAAAGCCGGCGCTTCCCGCTCCTCAAAGGAAATGGCTCCGGTGGGGCAGACAGGCAGGCAATTCCCAAGCCCATCGCAATAATCCTCTCTCACAAGCTTCGCCTTGCCATTTACCATGGCGATGGCTCCTTCATGGCAGGCGTTCACACACAGGCCGCAGCCGTTGCACTTTTCTTCATCAATGATAATCAATTTGCGTACCAATGGCCTTTGCTCCCTTCTTGGCTTTACAAGGATATTGTAGTATACTGGCGATAATGGTTCTGTTGTTTTTGCAACAAAAGGAGCAAAACATGAAAAAGAATTTTGATGTGTTATTAAAAGCGTCGCTGTTTCAGGGGATGGGGGAAGAAGATCTCACAGGCCTGATTGATTGCCTGGCTATGCGCTTTAAGCAATATGGTCGCAATGAAACCATCTTCTGGGCCGGGGACGCGGCACAATATATGGGCCTGGTGCTATCAGGCAGCGTGCGGGCGGTGAGGGAGGATGTGCTGGGCAACCGATCCATTTTGGGAGAATTCGAGCCGGGAGAGCTTTTTGGCGAGGCCTTTTCCCTGATCCGTGCGGCCAAGCTTCCGGTGACGGTGCTGGCCGTCCAGGATAGTGACATTCTGCTCATCGACAGCAGGCGGCTGACGGGGACGTGTGCCCAAAGCTGCGCCTGCCATACACGATTGATCGAGAACATGATGGCTGTCCTGGCGGAAAAGAACGTGCGCCTGAATGAGAAGATGGAGGTGCTGACAAAGCGCAGCACCCGGGAGAAGCTGCTGACGTATCTGTATAGCCAGGCCCGCAAGACGGGAAGGCTGCAATTTACCGTTCCCTTCAACCGCCAGGAGCTGGCGGATTACCTGTGCGTGGACAGGAGCGCCATGTCCAGCGAACTTAGCAGGCTGCAAGCGGAGGGTGTATTGAGTTTTGACCGCAGCAGTTTTGAACTGCACAAAGAGACGGCATCTTTCTGATAAACAATGAGCGAATGAAGCTCCCAAATGGCCACCAGCCGAAAGCGGCTGTCACCGAATGTGACTGGAAGAGTTCGCAGCGCAGCGATGCATAGATGGCCCTTTGCTAACAATCCTCAGTCAGCCTGCGGGCTGACAGCTCCTTTCAAAAGGAGCCTTTGGAGCTTTTAGGGTTTGCTCGTTTACACCTTTCTCCAGAGGAAGGCTTCATTTGTATCCTGATAGGTAACTGGACATATCAGCGGTATGAAATCATTGGGCAGGGTGTTGCGTAAAACCTTTGGCTATGTTAAGATATGGATGGAATTTCCGCCTTAGAGCGGTTCGAAAGGAGCTGTTGAGAATGAAAAAGAGCATTGTGAGGGCTTTTCCGTAAAACAGCATAGCCGCGGCGCAGGCCGGAAGCTATCTCTTCCGCATCGCCGCACAAGACCTTTCGTGCATACTGTATTTGGCAGGACACATCGAAGGATGTGTTTTTTGTTTTAGTCGCCGCGGATGCAGCCGGGAAAGGCCTGTCTCCGCGGTATTTTTCTGCCCAAATGAATCTGCATATTAAGAGCTGTTTTACGGAAAGGGGGAATTTGACGCAATAGTTTATCAGACAAAAAAACAGGAGGAATCGGATGGATACAACCAGGTTTGGATTGGATCAAGCGCTTTTTTCATCCATGGAGGCGGGAGTGATCCCAGCCAGGATCACCGCCGTTCACAAGGAACGGTATGAAGTCATCAGCGAAAAAGGCACGGGTTATGCTGTCCTAAAGCGCGGGGGCTATCAGGGCAAGAACGCGGCGGAGGAATTCCCTGCCGTGGGAGATTTTGTAGCATTGCGTCCTGTGGAAACGGGCGACAGCCTGATCACAAGGACGCTGCCGCGCAAATCGAGATTCTGCCGAACCAATTTTTCCGGCCATGCGGCTGGCTATGTGAAAACGGTGCTGGAGCAGACGGTGGCTGCCAACTTCGATTACGTGTTTTTGATGTCATCCCTGAACCATGATTTCAAAGTGGCCAGGATGGAAAGGTACTTGACAATGGCGCGCTACAGTGGAGCTATGCCCGTGATCGTGCTGACCAAGGCGGATGTGGCGGTCGAGGGAGAGGAGAAATTATCAATGGCCCGGGCCGTTGCGGGGGCAGCGCCGGTGTATGTGATCAGCGCCCATACGGGGGAAGGAATGAAGGACCTTTATCCCTATTTTGCGCCCGGAAAGACCGCGGTGTTCCTGGGGTCTTCCGGCGTGGGCAAATCCAGCCTGGTCAACGCACTGGCGGGCGAGATGGTAATGGCGGTGAACGATATCCGGGAGGATGATTCCAAGGGCCGCCACACCACCACCCACCGGCAAATGATCTTTCTCCCTGGCGGGGCTATGGTCATCGACACGCCGGGCCTCCGCGAATTGGGCGTGGTGTGGGAGGCGGAAGAAGGGGTCGCACAGACGTTTGAGGATGTGGAACAGTATATGGGCCGCTGCCGTTTTTCGGATTGCAAACATCAAAGCGAGCCGGGTTGCGCCATACGGGCAGCCGTGGAGTCGGGAGCGCTTAAACGGGAACGGTTTGAACGGTATCAAAGCCTTGTCAGGGAAACACGGTTTGTTGCGAAAAAAGCAAAACCGGACCCCAAAGTGTCCGGCAGAAAACCCAAGGGAACTATACCGTACCCGGAAGATTGACAGGCATCAAATTAAAAAAGCCGGGAATGTTAACTGCCCCGGCTTTTTTTTGATGGCAACTGATTCTGCTTGGAGTAGTTTTCCTTCAAGAACTTTACCCACTCATCATAGAGGACCTCTTTCGTCTTTCCTGTGGCCGATTCGTAATCCCCTGTTTTCAAAAGAGATAATACACTATTCCAACCGTAGGCTTTATCCAGAAGTTCGATATAGGTGTGGGCGTATTCATAGCCGCCCATATTGGAGAACGTAATGGGATTTTCGGTCTCCATTTGTGAAAGGGTTGGGATGGGGGATATGTCGCACAGATCATTCCTTGGGTTGCCGTTGGTTAGATAGAGCGCTGATCCCTCATTGAGCCATTTGGGCATACTGGAATTGAGAATGCTGTTGAGGGCGTGCACCATCTCATGGGGTGCGGCGTATTTGCGTCTGTCGTATTCGCTTTTTGTACCTGTTTCACCGGGGGAAGCCAGGAGCGCCGATGTGCCCTTGTTGTCGCCGATGTACCAGTCAAGGTTCAAAAGCGGCGCAATAAGGCCATACTTTTTTGTTTGAAAGACGCTTTGCTCATCATAAATATATAGCGTCAGATCCTGCTTTGAAGCAAAACCCAGCTTCTGTGTCAATCTTCCCGCTTCTTTTTCCGCGAGATCAAACACATCCTTGGCTGCTTCTTCCTGATTCTCATAGTACACGTTTATCCAATTACCGGTCAAGACATGCATTCAACTGTTTTTAAGCCACAAGGCGGGAATAAAGGAAAATGCAAATAGCAGGATGCATCCTAAAAATGCAAAACCTGTGACCTTCAACGCTTTCTTTAGAGACTTTGACATAAGCAAACTCCTTTCACAATCTTAAGCTATTTTCAATACAGGGCAT
>JAEWAH010000185.1 GCA_023391725.1 Bacillota bacterium
TGTTCCCCCCCCCCCCGGCCCGGGGCAGAGCAATGAACAGGGCAAATTTTCCCCGCGGCCCAATGATTCTTCCAGCATCTTCAAGGAACGGGTATAGGAGGTGGAAAGGACCGGTGGCTCGTAGGCGGTGGTGTCGTGCACCACTTCAAATCCCGCTGCGGTCAAAAGTGTGGCCAGTTCTTCCCCCACCCGGACCACATTGCACTGGTTGTCCTTTGTACGCCATTCCTCTGTTTGCGCATAGGGATGCTCCTGCGTTGGCGTATAAGCTTCATAGGTGTGGGTATGGTAGATCAGCACGCGCATTTTCCCGGAAGTAACCCCTACGCCTGGGCCCTGGACAACTTCGATATGAAATTCCCCTGGCTTTAACGTGGGTGTCGGCAAAATAGGCGGAGCCAAGGATGGCGTCAAAACGGCAGGGCTTTGAGAAGGCGCCATCGTCTGCGGTGAAGGTGTTTCAAGTGTAAAAAGGTTGATGGAAATCGGCGTAGTGTCAGGATTGGAGAAAGGCAGGGACGTTGGTAAAGGAGTAGGGGTAGGAGTGGCCGACGAGAACAGATCCAAAACAGGCCCATTCTCCAAAGGCGCAAAGGCGGCCACCGGCTCTTCCTGCCCTGACATTACCCAGGGAAGCGCCAGGCCAACGCCCAGGCCCAGGGCGAAGATGCCCAAAAATAGGCAAAGAGCCAGGCGTGCCGCCTGGGAGCGCGTATAAAACCGTATGCGCATGCATGCTCACCTCATCTGTTGTAGGATAATCATGCTTATGCGCAGACAAGCCTCTTAATGCATCAAGATGGGAATCTCCTCTTTGGAAAGCTTGGGCTGAAGCGCCATGTTAATTCCCATGGACAAAACTTCCGCCAGATTGCTCAAGAGTTCGTCCACTTCCCGAGGCGTGACTACCATTTCTCCCAGGGTATGGGCCGAGACCCTGTCCGTCAATGCGTCCACCGCATCCGTATGGTCAGAGAAGGGCATTTGCAGTTCCTTTAGAAGGATCGAAAGGGCGTCCTTGGCGATGGTGGACGCATAGACCACCATGGGAACACCAATGGCGATCACCGGTATCCCCAGCGTGTCCAGCGTCAGGCCCAGGCGGTGGTTCCCCACGCCGCTCCCCGGGCTGATCCCCGTATTGGTGATCTGAACAGTGGTGCCAATGCGCGCCGTCTCCATGGCGGCCAGCGCGTCGATAGCAATCACCGCTGTGGGCTTCACATGCTCCACGATGCCCTGGACCATTTCCGCTGTTTCCATGCCCGTCACGCCCAATACGCCAGGGGCAGCGGCACATACGCTGCGCAGCCGGCCCTTCAGGTCATCCGGCACATTCTGCCGCAAATGCCGCGTTACCAAGGTGGATTCCACCACGCGCGTGCCCAGAGCATCTGCAGTCACCCGGCGGTTTCCAAGGCCGATGACAAGGATTTCGCCTTGCCCGGGCAGCATATCCCGGAGCGCGTCACTCATCAGCTCGGCTACGCGTTGCCTTGTGTCCGCGCCGCATTTGGGAAGATTGTCGCAGCAAATGGTTACAAAAGCGCCACGCTGCTTGCCCAGACGACAGGCGGCTTCCTCCGTATCAATATTGACGGTGGTCCGGGAGATTTCCCCTTCCTCCCAGTTTTGAACACGGATGCCGCTTTTGTCCCCATCATAACGTCCGGCGCTTTCCATAGCCAGATCCGTACGAACGCCGCGCATGCCGATCCCTCCGTTTCTTACCGAATCAGCATGCGCGGCGCCTTGTTTCATTATTCATTCTTCGGGAAAAACCAGAAAAACAATTGCTATAACGCTTTAATTAACCTTCATAGCGCAAAGCTTCGATGGGCCGCAATTTGGAGGCTTTGTTGGCCGGGTACAGCCCGAACACCACGCCGATGAACATGGAAAATCCAATTGCGATCCCTGCCACCGTGGGCGATATCTCAAGGGTCATATTCAGCACCGGGGCCAGGAAGAAGCAGGCTGCAGCGGCAATCCCAAGCCCCAGCAGACCACCCATTAAACTTACAACCAGCGCTTCGATCAAAAACTGAGTGAGGATGTTGCCCCTGGCCGCGCCGATGGCTTTGCGGATGCCGATCTCCCGGGTACGCTCGGAGACGGATACCAGCATGATGTTCATGATGCCGATGCCACCCACCAGCAGGGAGATGGCCGCAATGCCGCCCAGCATCAGCGTAAGCGTAGCGGTGGTTTCACTAAGGGTGGAGAGCATTTCGGACTGGTTGTAGACGTTATACTGGGAAGTGGTTGTGAACACCGTCGCCAAATAATCCGTTACCACCTGCTGGGCTGTAGTTACTTGCGAAGAGGAAGCGGCGGATACATAGAAATTGGTGATACCCCGCTGGGAGAACAGCCGCTCCGCCAGCGTAAAGGGGATGACGATCTGATTGTCACTGGAGCCCGCCACTGTGGAACCTATCTCTTCCAGCACCCCGACCACCGTAAAGGTATAGCCGTTTAGGCTGAACGTTTCCCCCACCGCTCTTGTGGTTCCGTACATTTCCGTAGCAGCCTCACTGCCCAGGACCGCCACAAAAATGCGGTTGTCGATGTCCGGCTGCTGCAAGAACCTGCCCAGGCGGACTTTCCAATTGCGGATTTGATCATAGCCTGGTACAGTGCCCTGGATGGAGCCGTCGTCATAGGTGGTGACTCCTGCCTTTACCGTGCCGGAGACGTTCACCGTGGGGGCTACATAGGAGATGCTTTCGTTCTTGGCCAGCTCTTTCAAATCGTCCAGGGTGATGGGATTTTGCCACCTGGCCCGAATGTTCACGCTGATCAGGTTCGTACCCATGCCTTCGATCCGGCTGACCACTGAGGCATTGGCGCCCTGGCCGATAGCCACCAATACCACGATGGCCACCACGCCTATGATCACGCCAAGGATAGTCAGGAAGGAGCGCATCTTGTTGCCAAGGATGGCTTTCAGCGCCATTTTAAGCGACTGGTAGATCATGGCTCTCCTTCCCCTCCTCCCATATGTGCCCGTCTTCCATGCGGATAACCCTCTGGGCCCGGGCGGCGATGCTGGGGTCATGGGTGATGATGACGATGGTATTCCCTGCCTTATGCAGTTCGTGGAACAGGTCCATGATCTCAAGCCCAGTCTTTTTATCCAGATTGCCTGTAGGTTCATCCGCCAGGATCAGGGAGGGATTTGCAGCCAGCGCCCTGGCGATGGCTGCCCGCTGCTGCTGGCCACCGGATAATTGGTTGGGCCGGTGCCGCATACGGTCTTTCAACCCCACCTGAGTAAGTGGCTGGCCAGCCCGCTTTTTCCGCTCCCCTGCGGATATGTTTTGGTACACCAGAGGCAGTTCCACATTTTCCAGCGCCGTAAGCTTGCTAAGAAGGTTAAACCCCTGAAAGATGAAGCCGATGTGGGTGCTGCGGATCTTTGCCAGCTGGCGCTGATTGTATTTTTCAATGGGCTTTCCGTCCAGGGAATAGGTTCCGGAATCCGCCGCGTCCAGGCAGCCGATGATGTTCATCAGCGTGGATTTTCCGCTGCCGGAAGGGCCGATGATGGCAACATATTCCCCCTTGTCGATGTTCAAGCTGACATCGGCCAGGGCATGGATCTCTTCGCCGCCCATCTTATACTTTTTTATGATATGTTCCAATTGGATCATGACCATTCCTCCTAGTTCCCGGGCCGCTGGAAGCCGCCTTGGCTGTTGCGGGTCCCGCCGCCGCCGGGAAATCCACCCTCTCCACCCTGGAAGGTTGGCATCTGTCCACCCTCGAAGGGGGGCATCCCTTCAA
Organism: Bacillota bacterium; assembly: GCA_023391725.1. Lineage (GTDB taxonomy): Bacteria > Bacillota > Clostridia > Christensenellales > Aristaeellaceae > JAEWAH01. Next base: position 3,790 of record JAEWAH010000185.1, read on the forward strand.
AGCCCGCGAACCGATTGTTGCTGTTGGTATTGGCAGAGCGGGTGATCATCACGTAATCCCCGGCTTTCAGGCCGGATTTGACCTCGGCAAAAGCGTCACTGGAAAGGCCGGTGGTTACAAAGGTCTTGACACCTGGCTCGCCGGACTCGCTGCTTACGGATTCGTCATAAAGCCATACGTACTGCCCTTCCTTGGAGGTGTTCAGCGCCGCGATGGGCACAAGCACCGCGCCGGTCACATCCAGCACGTGGATGGTGGCTGTACCGTTCATGCCGATCTTGAGCTGGTCGTCCCCTTCGATGGAGAGAGTCACGGGATATGTGGTCACGCCGCTGGAGGTGGTGCCGATCTGAGAGATATGGGACACGGTCGCGTTGTACTTTTTGTCCGTCACAGCATCCATAGCGATGGTAACACTTTGCCCAACCTCCACGTTGATGATATCCAGCTCGTCCACGCTGATGATCATCTGCTTGGCGTCGCCCACATACAGAGAGGCCAATACTGTGTTTGCAGCCGTGTCAGTCAGGGAGGCTGTCGTCACCGAGGACACGATGCCATCGACAGTCGCGGGGATGACTCCGCTTGAAAGCACTTCTTTAGCGGCCTTCAGGCTATCCATGGTCTGCTGACGCTTGATCATCAGCGTGTCGTATTC
>JAEWAH010000218.1 GCA_023391725.1 Bacillota bacterium
GCGTTCCCCATGACCGAGCTTACTGACCTCAAAGCAAGGCAGGAGGTCATGGCATGCGCTATATACCACCAGGATTTTTTTGAAGGGGCATACGCCATCTGCCGCAGCGCGATGACAGAAACGGAAACGCTTAGGGAGTATATCCACCCGCGTTTTGACAAGATCGTATCCACTCCGGTGAAGATCACCAATGCCATCAAGATGGCGGAAGTCCTGATAGATAAAATGGAAGTGTTGCAGGTCTTGATGGCAAAGGTTTGGGAGGCCCTTCCCTCCCCTTGTCTGAAAACCGCCCTGGACACTGTGGGTAAGCAATACGTGCCGCCCGAACTGGCCGCCGCTCGAGACAGGCTTGGCGCACTTTCAGCTTTGGTGCGGGGCGGCGGCGTGATTTTGAGCGCTAGGTTGGGCAGGGGGCTCAAGGCCGTGGACTGCATACTCAACCGGGTCATCCCCAACAAAAGTGAAAAGAGCAAAAGGCTGGCCGCCCGCATGATGGGTGCAGCGTCGGCGGAAGGAAAATACGTACGCATCGAGCTTGACCAGCTGATCCTTGTCAACAATGCCGAAGAACTTGCCCATGCCGCGCTGCTCCCCGTGTTGCGCACGGTGAGCCGTTATGTGGATGGGCTATTAAAGACTTTTGAGCCCTTGCAGTTTCGTTTTGCTTTTTTTCTGGGCTGTATCCGCCTCTATCGGCGCCTTGAAGCACTGGGCCTGCCGGTGTGCTTTCCCCAGCTGGAGGGTTCCGACAGGATGTACGAAGCAAGCGGCCTTTATGACCCGGGCTTAGCCCTAAGTGAATCAAAAAAGCCCACCGGCAATACCATCAGGTTGGAAGGAAAGCGCCTGTGGGTGGTAACAGGTCCCAATCAGGGCGGGAAGACCACCTTCCTTCGGAGCGTGGGCCTTGCCCAATGGATGACCCAGTGCGGGATGTTCGTGCCGGCGTTGTCCATGCGGTGCGGCGTATATACGGGGATACTTACCCACTTCCCCCTGGCGGAGGATATCTCCATGAAAAACGGCCTGCTGGAAGCGGAGCTTAAGAAACTGGACAAGACTGTTTCCAGGCTAAGGCCCGGCGCCATGCTCCTGATGAACGAGGCCTTTTCGACCACCGTGCCTGGCGAGGCGTCGCGCATCGCCCGGGAGGTGACCGATGCGCTGCGGGAGGCTGGGGTCACGGTGCTGTTCGTGACCCACCTGTACGCCTTTGCCCGGGAACTATATGACCAGGCTCCGGAGGATACTGTGTTCTTTAAAGCCCAGCGAGTTAGGGACGGCAGCCGGAGCTTTTTGATTGCGGAAGGCGAGCCCGAAACCACCAGTTATGCGGATGATATCTTCGATGAGGTGATGGAAGCCTGAAAACCGCCGCGCCTTCGCCGATAGCTGCCCTATACACTCACTTTTCTCCATTTCATATCAAACGAAGCAATGGAAAATCCAGCACCAAGGAAACCCTCCGGACCAATTATCCGGAGGGCTTTGCCTTGCACATTTTTTATCCAGCTATTGACTTATGACTGCTTTAAGAGGCAACACCTTTACGCCTGAAGCCTCCAAAGTCTCCCGTATCTTTTTGGCGAAGGCCAGAGCGTTTTCCCCGTCGCCATGGATACACACGGAATCCGCAGTCACTGTGACGTCCTTGCCTGTGACCGCCCGCACCTTGCCTTCCGTGGCCATGCGAACCACCCGGGCGATGGCCTCTTCCTCATCATGGATCATGGCGCCGGGCTTGCTTCTGTTAACCAGGGAGCCGTCTTCCTCATAGCCTCGGTCGGCAAACACTTCCTGGGCTACATGAAGGCCCATCTCCCGGCTGACTTTCACCATCTCGCTCCCCGCTAGGGCAAGAAGCGGCAAAGTTTTGTCAAATTCCAGCACTGCCTGGCAAATACCCTTGGCCAAAGCGGCATCCTTGGCGGCCATATTATACAGGGCGCCATGGGGCTTTACATGGGAAACCTTCAAGCCTGCAGCACGGCAGAAGGCATCCAGCGCACCCAGCTGATACAGCACATAGGCCTTGGCTTCCGCAGGGGAAATGCGCATTTCACGCCGGCCAAATCCCATCAGATCGGGGAAGCCGGGATGCGCCCCTACCGCCACGCCGTGGGTTTTGCACAGCGCCACGGTTTTTTCCATGACGACTGGGTCGGCAGCGTGATAGCCGCAGGCCACGTTGGCGGAAGTGATGTGTGGGATCACCTGGTCGTCCAGGCCGATGGTGTAAGCACCGAAGCTTTCTCCCAGGTCACAGTTCAGGTCGATGATAGGCATAGCCGCTGCTTCCTCTCATGCTTTATTCTTAATGACACAAAGATTTCGCTCCTGCGGGCGCGACCAGGGCTTTCCTCCGCTGACTCAATCGTCGCGCTGCTGCGCTGCCGCTTGCATCGCTCGTTTCGCCAACCTCCTCCACACCGCCCATTCCCGCCACTGGCGGGGGCGATGTTCCGGAGCCCTGGACCTTCGGAGATCACAATTTAATAACTGGTCCCTTAGCAATAAGTTCTTTGATGTGGCTATACCTTTCGCAATGCGTTCTTTATACGGCTTGGCCTTTCGATGCATTCTTTATGTGGCTAGTCCTTCAACAGCGCATTCTTGATATCTGTGATGAGCATATGTCCCGGTGCGTGAGTGATGGCGAACTCGGGCTTCACCCGCATCACCACGGCTTGGGGCGTTACGCCGCAGGGCCAGAACACGGGCAC
>JAEWAH010000255.1 GCA_023391725.1 Bacillota bacterium
ATGCATGAAGCTGGTATCGCAATATAATCTGCCTGATTATACGAGCATCTCAAGGAGGGCTAACGCAATGAGCAAGTATAACGCGCTATGGGAATATGTTCAAAGGGACGGCAGTTCCTCCATCAAGCTCTCTTTCGCCCAAATACATACCATTGCGGGGATCCAGATCGATCATTCCTTTTTGAACTTCAAAAAAGAATTGATTCAATATGGGTATCAAGTCGGAAAAATCTCTCTGAAAGAACAAACAGTCATTTTTAACAAGATGGAAAATGCTAAGGAGCTATAATTCTGGGGCCGCCAACGCGGAAAGTATATTTTGAGGGGTGCGCATGAAAACTTCCGATATCATCACCGATCGGCTGATCATCAAGAGCATGACCATCGATGACGCTGCGTTTGCCGCCATGATTTGGGGCGACCGGGAGACGGGCAAATACCTTGCCGATCCCTATTACAAAGACGCCGATGAACTGCGCGAACTCATCTTGGACATCGATGAGTGGACTGACTATCCGTTCATTGCTTACCTGAAAGATACCGGCGAGGAAGCCGGCACATGCAGCGTCGGGCCGGAGGGTGCACCCGGCCAGTGGGGATTCGGCTACTGTGTCCGCCGTGACCTGTGGGGCCAGGGCTACGCCACCGAGATGGCCAGGGCGATGATGGCTCTTGCGTATTCCCTTGGCATCCGCGACTTTCAGGGGACTGTCGCGTCAGAGAACACCGCGTCGGCGCGGGTCATGGAAAAATGCGGGATGCACCTGGATCATACCAGCAGCTTTAAAAAGCGCGGCACGGACATCGTTTATCCGTCCAGCATCTACAAAATGCATCTGGATTGACAGAAAGAATTAGCATTTACGGAGGTATCGGCATATGGATGAGGCCACTCACGTAATCAAATCACTCCTGAGGTAGGCAGAAGAAAGGTCTATATGATAACGATCGAAGAAATACCCAAAGAGGATGTGTCCGCGTATTGGGCGCTGCACTGGGAATATCTGAACAGGGACATCTTTGGCCCGGATGATACACAGGAGGATAGGGCCCATTTTCTCAGCGAAGATTACCGTGGCACGATAGAACAGTTTATGGACAGGATGCCCGACAAAGTCCATATTGTGTATTTTGTCAGGGAGGGCGACCGCATCGGGTGCGCGCAGTATATTACATACAAAAGTGAAGATGGAAAATGTTTTGTATTGGATTTCTGGGTCTTTCCGGGATATAGAGGGAATGGTACGGGGCATCGCTGCTTTGAGGCGCTCTCCCGGTATGCAAGGGAGGATGGCGCCGCCTATATTGAAATCAACGCTGAAAGTGAACGTGCGCGCAGCTTCTGGCAAAGCCTGGGCTTTGAAGATGACGGCGTTGACGAGTATGGCGCCCCGCTTATGAAAAAGGTCTAAACAGGTTTGGGTAGATTGAAGGAGGACTTTTCATGAATGATGTTGTTTTGCGGGTGACAGAAAGGCTGAACCAGACCGGACTGGCTTTTAATGCGAAGCCCATTGTCATCGGCGGAATGGCGATGCAGTATTATGGCATGCGAAAAGCAGGCGCGGATATCGACTTGCTGATATCGAATGGCGATTATCAGGAACTCGCGGAAAAATGTCCGGACAAAAGGAAAGATCTATATGGCGATTTGGGCGTTGTTATCCAGGAATTTGAGATATGGCGAAGCATTGCCCTTCTTGATTATGACTTCTTCAGGAAGGATGCAGTGGAGGAAGGAAACATACTCATTGTGTCCATCGATCGTCTTTTGTGGATGAGGGTATGCGCCATGGGAGTTGAGAAATACAGAAAGGATCTTGAACTGATGAAGGAGTATTATTATAGTCACTTCAGCAATCAGGATTACTTAAAAGAGGCCAGGCTGCACGAAAACTCCTATGCCAGGATGAACGGAGCCGTATTTGGCGGAAAGTACAACGATGAATAAATCCCCAATCTGCCAGCGATCCGCCCGGCTTTCCTGTTCGCAAACATCATCGTTAGGAGGAAACGCAAAATGAGCAATACACAAAATCAAGGCGCAGACAGAGGCTTTTCCATCTTCATCGACGACATCACCATCGACTGCGTCGATCCCCAAAGGCTGGCGGATTTTTACGCGGAGCTGCTGGGCTGGGAAAAGACCGCGCTCAGCGGGAATTGTGTACAGGTCCGCATGCCGGGCCAGCCCATGCGCTTTTTGTGCGAGCGGGAGGAGGACTACGTTCCTCCCGTATGGCCGGAGACCCCGGGCGCGCAGCAGAAGATGCTGCATCTTGATTTCACCGTGAGCGATCTTGCCAAGGCTGTCGCAAAAGCCGAGGCGTTGGGCGCGGTGAGGACGCAAAAGCAGTACAACCCCAATCAATGGATCACCATGCTGGACCCCGCGGGTCATCCGTTCTGCTTGTGCCGGCCGGAGTAGCGGCGCATCGGCGTTGTGCCTTTCATCCCCCTCCTGCGGAGGGGTGGCGCGCAGCGCCGGGGTGGTCCGCAACGCCCCACCGGCAACCACCCCGTCCGGCTTAGCCGCCCACCCCTCCGCGGGAGGGGAATCAAGCAGTGTCTCCCTATCCCTAAACATGTAAGTTTTCCCAGGGAAATCCGGGGGGAGCCTTTTTCTAAAAGGCTCCCCCCGCTTTATTCCCCTCTGTTCTCCCGCATTCCCTCTGCGTTACTTCCCCACACAAAAAGTTTCGAACACCTGATCCAGCAGCCGCTCCTCCACCTGATCCCCGGTGATCTCCCCCAATGCTGCAAGGGCATCGCGCATATCCACGGCGGCCATATCCAAGGGCGCGCCTAAGTCAAGGCTTTGGGCGGCCTTGCGCAAGCTGTCTGCTGCCCGGCGGGCGGCGGCCAGGTGGCGGGAAGAGGTGAGCGCCAGCTGGGAGGGGTTCCCGGCTTTCTGGCCCAGGTATTCCTTGAGGGCGTAAAGCCCCTCCCCTGTTTTTGCGGAAAGGGGGAATATGGGCGCGGACGGGGCCAGTTCGGCGATGTCCTGAACGGATAAGATTTGCGCAAGGTCGGTCTTGTTCAGCACCACCGCAAAATCCCCTTCCGGGGGATTTTGCATAAGTTCCATATCTTCCGGGGCAAGAGGCTGCCCGGCGTCCAGCACCAGCAGAGCCAGGTCCGCCTGACGGATGGCCTTTTGCGCCCGGGCAACGCCGATCACTTCCACCGTGTCGTTCGTCTCCCTAAGCCCGGCGGTATCGCTTAATCGCACCGGCAGGCCGTTTATCTCGATGCTCCCGGTAAGGATGTCGCGGGTCGTGCCCGGCACATCGGTGACGATGGCTTTTTCCTCCCCCAAAAGGACGTTTAAAAGGGAGCTCTTGCCAACGTTGGGCCGCCCGCAAAGCACCACGTCCATGCCCTGCTCCAACAGCTTTACGCCCCGCTGATCGCAGGCGTCTTCCAGCTCCCCGGCCAGGGAAAGAAGGCCTTGGGTCAGATTTGATGTGGCCTCCTGCTCCTCCACTTCCTCGGGGTAATCGATGGCGGCCTCCAGTCCGGCCATGAGGCCGTACAGCTTATCCAGTGCCTTACGGATGAACAGGCTCGGCCCGCCGTCCAGCTGGCGCATGGCGGCCCGGGCCATCTGGCGGCCTCCGGCGGACACCAGGCCCATCACCGCCTCGGCCTGGCTCAGGTCCAATCGCCCATTTAAAAACGCCCGGCGGGTGAATTCCCCCGGCTCCGCGGGCCGGGCCCCCGCCTTGACCGCCAGTTCCAGGGCAAGGCCCGCCATCACCCGGCCGCCGTGGGTGTGGATCTCCGCCACATCCTCCCGGGTGTAGCTTCGGGGCGCGCGCATCAGGACCGCCATGGCCTCATCGAGGCGCTCGGTATCATTCACCACATGGCCGTACACCAGCAGGTGGGAAGGGAAAGTTTCCCCTTCGCCTTTTACAGGGTGGAAGATGCGTTTCAAAACCGCCTCCGCCTCCGGGCCGCTGATGCGCAGGATGGCAATGCCTCCCTGTCCGGAAGCCGTGGCGATGGCGGCGATGGTATCCTCAAAGAACATAGGGGCCTCCTTGATGGTGGGGGTTCTGAGTGTTTTCTTTATTGCTTCATGCGATGTCCTGTATGATCGTCCGGAAGGCAGGCCTGCGAACCACCCCGTCGCTTCGCGCCTCCGGCTTGCTCAATCGGCGCGCTGCTGCGCTGCGCTGGCATCGCTCGTTTCGCAAGCTTCCTCCGCTTCGCTTCATCCGCCACTGGCGGCGCGAA
>JAEWAH010000284.1 GCA_023391725.1 Bacillota bacterium
TTTAACTGAACTTGAAGCTGTTCCGCCTCGCCCATCACGCGGGCGACTTTGGTGATAAGCGGCTTGTCGAATTCCGGCCAGACGATGGTTTCCAGCACCACCATGTCTCCGGGCTTGGCTCCTTTCAGATCCCCCTGTACCCGCACGGGGCAGGTGATGCGCGCGTCGTGGGGCCGTGCCGGATAGGTTACTGCCTCTTCCTCCCGGGCTTTTTGACGCTGCTTTTTGGAGGTATGGCAGGGGAGATCCCGGGATGCGGAGGGGGAGTCGGAGATCAAGACCGCGCTGAATGTTTCATGGGCCCGGCGGGCGACAAAGAGGACCTCGCAGGGGCGGTTTCCGTAGGCATTGGCCGCGCTGGGGCGGACAAGAACGATGTCATCCGCCATAGCGCGCAAAGCGCCTACCGGACGGATGGCCATGCCGGGGCCGCCAGTGAGCGGGCGCGCCTGCAAAGAGCCGCTGCGCAGCGCGGCTACACGGGCGGTCAAAAGCCCCAGAGCCCGGGGAGCGGCGTATTTGCCCCGCTTGGTCAGGGCAACAAGGCCCTGGGCAAGAAGGGAATCCAGCTCCTTAAGCACTTCGTCTTGGGAAAGCGACAATACCCCGGCAATGTCACCGGGGGAGTAGGCCATGCTTTCCCTTTCCAGAAAATCTAAAACAGTTTGTTCCATGGTACCTTCCTGTGGACATTGTATTTTCACTTTGGCGCATTTGGCTTGAATTGCGCCCATTTAACCACCCCGGCGCTGCGCGCCACTCCTCCACAGGAGGGGAATAACTTATACGTTCCCCAGCAGCACCGTTTGCAGCTTTTCACGGGCGATGTCGGCCAGCTTGCGCATCAAAAGCACATCCGTAGGTTCCTTGTCCCGCATCCGCCGCCGGGGGAAGAATCGGGTAATGTGCAGTGGAATGGCGGGATCGACGCCAGCGACCCAAGCGGAAAGGTCGTGCATCTCCTCTGGGGAATCATTCTCCCCGGGAACGATGAGGGTGGTGAGTTCCACATGGGAGCGGGGCGCGGCAACGCATATAAAATCCAGCACGGTTTGAAGGTCTCCACCCAGGCTTTTGTAGTAATCTTCAGAAAAGCCTTTCAGGTCGATGTTGAAGGCGTCGATGAAAGGCAGCACTTCCGCAAGGATCTCCCGGCAGGCGGAGCCGTTGGTAACCACCACGTTTTTCATGCCCCGCGCGTGGACCAATTTCGCTGTGTCCCGCACAAACTCATAGCCAACCATGGGCTCGTTGTAGGTGAAGGCCACGCCAATATTGCCCTGGGGGATAAGCTCCTGAGCCAGTTCCGTAAGTTCCTCCGGCGTCATGGCCTCGGTCTGAACGTCCTTAATGAATGCGGCGGCGATGGAAGCGTTCTGGCAAAAGGGGCAGTCCAGGTTGCATCCGAAAGTCCCCACGGAAAGGACCTTGCTCCCAGGATGAAAATATGCCAGCGGCTTTTTCTCGATGGGGTCCAGGGCAAGGGAAGTGAGCTGGCCGTAGCTTAAGGAGACACTTTTGCCGCTTACGTTCCTGCGCGCCCGGCATCGCCCAATTTGATCTTCCTTCAGGCGGCAGCGGTGCATGCAAACGGGGCAGACAATCTCACCGATGGCGCACCACCTCGAATCGCTGGAGAGTGACCGGCTCGCCTTCCCGGATGCCGGCCTTGCGTTTGGCGATGGATAGCTGCTCCGCCACCGTATTGATCCCCTCCAGATTGGGCAGCAAAAGCCCCCGCCTGTGGCCTCGGGAAACGATTACGCCATAGCGCTTCACATCCAGTGCTTCGGGAGAAGCGATATCCTCCGCCTTGCCCAGGATATCCACGCTGTATTCCAGTTCGTCCAGTTCTCCGCGCGTCACCGGCTCAAAGCGCGGGTCCTGGGAACAGGCGCTGATGGCGTTTTGTATGATCTCATCCGCGATGGATCGGGTGGTGGCCGATATGGTGCCAATGCAGCCGCGCAGCTGCCCATGCTTTTTGAGGGAAACAAAGGCACCGGCCTGGTTGGACATCATCTCATCGGGCAGGCCGGAAGGGACCCTCACAGCCTCCCCGCGAAGGATATAGCCTTCCACCGCGGCCCGGGCCAGGCGCACATAATCATCCTCCGCCTGCTTGAGGGCTTCAAGGCGCTCCTTTTGCTGCGAAAGATAGCTGCTAAGGAAATGCCTTGAAGTGTCTTCACCTTCCGGGATATAGGAGCACACGCCATACCCCACGCCGAAAGGGCCTTCGTAGGACAGCGCTTGTGCCTGTAACTTCAGACCATCGAGGCATCCCGCCAGGATTGCAAAGGAGCGATGGCCGCATTCCCCGGCGCTTTCGCAAAAATCTGGGTCAAAAAGAAAAAGCTCATTAAAGGCGCCGCGGCCCATCACATCCATGATCCTTTGGTCGTATTGGGGGCCTTCCGGGCTGAACCCGTAGGGGCCGTCCTCCTTCAGCCGGTGGGAAAGATCGCCGCTGGCTACGATGGCGATGCTGCGCTTTAATCGCTCCGCCGTTTCGCGGATGAGCATCCCCAGCCGGTAATGGTCGGTATAGGGCAGCCCGGAAAGCCCGATGCGCACGATCCTTGCGGGGATTTCTCCGCCAAAGGCTTCTTTGATAAAGTATAGCGGCACCATGGTCCCGTGGTCCAGCTTTTTGTCACGCTCGCCGGAAGTGCCTGCCGGCAAACCTTTCGAGTCCGCCAGACGGCACAGCTCCGAAACAAATTCCACATCATAATGGACTTCGAATTTCACATCCGGGGCGCGGAATTCCGCAAAGCTCCCCTGGGCGCCAGCTCCGGGGGAGATGTGGAAATAGTCCGCATACATCAAGCTGTGGGGCGTGAAGATCACAATGGTTTCCGGTTTGCGCGCGGCCAATAATTCCGCCGCCCGGCGGTATCCTCCGATGGTCTTTAAAATGCCCTGCTCCTGCCCGCGGCCCACCTCGGGGACGATCAGCGGCGGATGCGGGACCATAAAGGCGGATTGGATAGTCATCATGAAGCCTCCTGCCAAGGGAAGACGTTGAGGGCTGATTCCACGCGGCGGAAGGGAAATCCTTCCCTGCCCGCTGGTTTCTATTGTCGCAAGGGGAACGGGGGATTATGCGGCGGGGCCAGAAAGGCCGCGCTTTTTAAGCATTCGCTCGTAAAACATGTATTGCTGCATGACCCCCGCGATGCCGGGGTAGCGGTCAAAGGGCGAAGCGCCGCCGTAGTGGAGGTCAATGACCCGCTGGATCCATACATCCACCGGCGCACTGTTAAGGCGATGGTAGCCAAAGAGCATCACGCAGTGGGCCACCTTGACCCCCACGCCGCTTAGGGAAAGCAGGCCGTCACGCAGCGCATCATCGTCAAGGCTAGAAAGGTCGCTCAAATCTATCTCTCCCCGGGCTACCGCCCGGGCGGTGGCCTGGATATAGGGCCCGCGGTACCCCACGGAGCAGGCTTTGAGTACCTCCTGCGGCGCGTTCGCGATGGCCTCGGGGGAGGGGAAAGCGTAAAGCTGGCGCCCTTTGATGGGGAGTGGCTCGCCCAGATGGCTGCACAGTTTTTCGATGGAGTCACGGATGGCGGGGATACTTTTGCGCTGGGAAAGGATAAAACTGATAAGCGTCTCCCATGGGTCCTGCCTTAGGATGCGCAATCCCTGGCCCAGATGTGCGGCGCGCAGGAGGTAATCATCGGTTTCGTCTACCGCCGAAAGATATGCGTCGTAGTCTGTATCAAGGTCGAAATAAGGCCGCCATACGGTTTGAAATTCTTCATCGGGGCAGGAAAATTCAAAGGAATCTTCTTTCAGGCAGGTGATGACAAGATGCCTGTTCAAGGCGATGACTTGCACCTGCCCGGGGGAGGTTTCCAGCATGCGAAAGCATTGGCCGCTTGCGGCAATGGCCCGGGGATCAAAGTTTGTGATATGATAGATGCCCATTTTTGCGTTGGCTCCTGATGGTTTTATTTCCCCTGCTATTATACAGGAGGGGAAGAAGAAAGTCCAAGTTTCGCCTGAAGTGTGGGCATCTGAATTTTCTACCAAAAGGGGCGAGGTTTCGCGCCTGCGGGCGCAACCAAAGGGCTTTCCGGTCAGTCCGGCCAGATCAATCGGCGCACTGCTGCGCTGCCGCTTGCATTGCTTGTTTCGCTGGCTTCCTTCACCCTGCCCGATGCCGCCACTGGCGGCGGCAGGGTTCCGGAACCTTTGGAAACCTTCGGAGGCTGCGCTTCCATAGTAAAGTTTTCCGGAGAGAGGTGCGGGGAGGGAGACTTTTTCAAAAGGCCTCCTCCCCGCTCATTCTCTGGTATATAATACTGTCATGCACGCGGGAAGAAGGGGGATCACCATGGAATCCACCATCAAAAACAGCCGGCTGTTCGACGGCTTATCAGAGGAAGAGATAAACGGCTGCCTTGCCTGCTGCGGGGCGAAGGCGGTCACCTATGAAAAGGGCGAAATGATCTTTGGGCCGTGGGAAGCGCCCCAAAGCTTGCATGTGCTTTTGGATGGTGCGGTAGCTGTGTGCCAGGATACGGTTTCGGGAAGGCGCACGGTGATAGCGACCTTCCGGGAGGCGGGGGACTTGTTTGGCGAAGTTTATCTGTTTTTGGATAAAAGCAGCTATGACTATTACGCCATGGCGGTAGAGCAGGCGCGGGTGCTCATTATGCCAAAAATTTTTTTCTACCATAACTGCACAAAAGGCTGCGTGCCCCACGCCAGGCTGATTCAAAATATGCTGGCGATCCTGGCGGACAAGGCCTATTTTTTGAACAGAAAGCTGCTATTGATGTCCGCCGGCAGCCTGCGCCAGAAGATTGTCCGGCTGCTGATGCAGTACGCTCAGCCGGACGGAAAGGTCGCCCTGCAGATGAATAGAGAAGATATGGCGGATTTCTTGGGCGCGGCAAGGCCTTCCCTATCCCGGGAATTGATGAAGATGCGGGAGGAAGGATTGATCGGGCTAAAAGGCAAGCAGATCATCATACGTGATTTTGAGGCCATTGAAAATTGTATGTAAAATAAGAATCCGTAACATGCGTTACGGATTTTTTGCTGCTCCTGCGTTATTATTCAACCGTGAGATGAAAATCTGCCTGCGAAGGAAGAAACCTAAGCGAGGGCAAGTTTTGCAAGAAAGCAGGAGGCAAAAGTAATGGAACAAAAAATGTTTTGCTATCAGTGCCAGGAGGTGGCGGGCTGCACTGGCTGCACCCTGGCTGGCGTGTGCGGGAAAAGTCCGGAGGTATCGGCCCTGCAGGATCTGCTGGTATATGTGACAAAGGGTATATCGGAAGTTACCACACGGCTGCGCAAAGAGGGGAAACCCGTTGCCCGTGAGATTAACCACCTGGTCACCTCAAACCTGTTCGTCACCATCACCAACGCTAATTTTGACGACGAGAAGATCACGTCTCTGATTGATACTACCTTGACCGAAAAGAAAAAGCTGCTGGCTCAGCTGGCAGATCGCAATGGCCTGTCCAAGGCGGCGACCTGGGAGGGGACTGCTTCTGGGTTCCAGGCCAAGGCAAAGACCGTGGGCATTCTGGAAACGAAAAATGAGGACGTGCGCAGCCTTCGGGAGCTGATCATCTATGGCCTAAAGGGCCTGGCCGCCTATATGAAGCACGCCAATGTCCTTTCGTATAATAACGAGGAAGCCGATGCATTTTTGCAAAGCGCGCTTTCAAAGACGCTGGATGATACCTTGAGCGCAAATGATCTTGTTGCCCTGACGCTGGAAACGGGCAAGTTTGGCGTGGACGGTATGGCTCTCCTGGACAAGGCCAACACCGAGACGTACGGCAACCCCGAGATCACCAAGGTCAATATTGGCGTTGGAACGCGGCCGGGCATCCTGATCTCCGGCCATGATCTAAAGGATATGGAAATGCTGCTTGAGCAGACAGAAAATACGGGCGTGGATGTGTACACCCACTCGGAGATGCTTCCGGCCCACTACTATCCGGCGTTCAAGAAGTATACGCACTTTGTGGGCAACTACGGCAATGCCTGGTGGGGCCAGAAGGAAGAATTCGAAAAGTTCAACGGACCTATCCTGATGACCACCAACTGCCTGGTCCCGCCCAAGGCCAGCTATATCGACAGGGTGTATACCACAGGCGCTGCCGGGTTCCCCGGTGTCAAGCATATTCCTGGCGGCATTGGCGAAAAGAAGGATTTTTCTCAAATCATCGCCCACGCCAAGCGCTGCGCGCCGCCCACTGAAATCGAAAAGGGCCAAATCGTCGGCGGTTTTGCCCATAACCAGGTCCTTGCTCTGGCGGATAAAGTAGTAGACGCCGTAAAGACCGGGGCCATCAAGAAGTTCGTTGTGATGGCCGGGTGCGACGGGCGGATGAAGTCCCGCAATTACTACACCGATTTTGCCAAGGCGCTGCCTAAGGACGCCGTGATCCTGACGGCGGGCTGCGCCAAGTACCGCTATAACAAGCTGGACCTGGGCGATATTGGCGGCATCCCCCGTGTGCTGGACGCGGGGCAGTGCAACGACTCCTATTCTTTGGCGCTGATTGCGTTAAAGCTGAAGGAAGTCTTTGGCCTCCAAGATATCAACGATCTGCCCATCATCTACAACATCGCCTGGTATGAGCAAAAGGCCGTGATCGTGCTGCTGGCGCTTTTGTACCTGGGCGTGAAGAACATCCACCTGGGCCCCACGCTCCCCGCGTTCCTTTCTCCCAATGTGGCAAAGGTGCTGGTGGAAAGCTTTGGCATTGCCGGGATCGGGACGGTGGAAGAGGATATGGCGTCGTTCTTCAAACAATAATGACTTTTTGTTGACTGCTTTAATAACAGAGCGCGCAGGAGGGATCTCCTGCGCGCTTTTGGCTATCAATTAAACGCTGATGCTTTGATTCGATTTTGTTAACCAAATCTGTACTGCTGTTGAAAAAGAAGAACAAGCTATGGTACCATACTCATAGCGAGAGGAGAGCTCATGCCAAGCAACCACAAGCTGATATCGGGACAGAGAGGTCAGCGACCAGCTTCGCCAAAGCGGCGAAGATCGATATCAATATGATATGCCGTTGGGGTGGGGTATCACTGAAGGCAAAAGATGCCCACCTGTGCAAAGGTGATGGGAGGGATTTTTATGGAGTATGTAAACGGTCACGTCAAGGGCTTGAATATCGCCTATATCGGCGGCGGCTCCAGGGGATGGGCATGGGGAGTTATGAAGGACCTGGCCATGGACGGGCAGATGGAAGGCGTGGTGCGGCTGTATGATATCGACCGTGACGCCGCCAGGAAGAACCAAAAGATTGGGGAGATGATATCCGCACATCCTAATGCCAAGGCCCGCTGGCACTATGAGGTGAGCGGCTCGCTGGAAACGGCGCTTCATCATGCGGACTTTGTGGTGATCTCCATCCTGCCCGGCACATTTTCGCAAATGCGCTCGGACGTACACTGCCCCGAGAAATACGGCGTGTGGCAGCCGGTAGGCGATACCGTTGGCCCCGGCGGGTTTATGCGCGCGCTTCGCACCGTGCCCATGTATGTGGAGATTGCAACGGCTATCCGCGAGTTTGCGCCAAACGCCTGGGTCATCAATTATACCAACCCCATGAGCGTTTGCATGCGCACGCTGTACACGGTCTTCCCCGAGATCCGCGCTTTTGGCTGCTGCCATGAGGTGTTCGGCACGCAAAAACTGCTGGCGGCCATGCTGGAAGATCTGGAAGGTATCAAAAATGTGGACCGCAATGAGATCAAGGCCGGAGTGACGGGTATCAACCATTTCACCTGGCTCTATAATGCCAGCTATCAGGGGTACGACCTGTTCCCGCTGTACCGCAGGTTTGTGGACAAATATTTCGAAACGGGCTTCACAAAGGGCAAGGACGACAACTGGATGAACAACGTCTTTGACTGCTCCCACCGGGTGAAGTTCGACTTGTTTCGCCGCTATGGGCTCATCGCCGCCGCTGGGGATAGGCACCTGGCAGAGTTCATGCCCCCCTGGTACCTGAAAGACCCCGAGACCGTGCGTTTCTGGGGCTTTGGTCTGACAACTGTGGACTGGCGGGAGGGCGACCTCCAAAGGCGCTTGGCCAAGCGGGCGGCGCTGCTGGATGGCTCCGAACCGGTGAAATTGGACGGCTCCGGTGAGGAAGGGCATCTTTTGATCAAAGCGCTTCTGGGGCTGGGGGATATGGTGTCCAACGTGAACATCCCCAACCGTGGACAAATCACCAATCTGCCCAAAGGCGCGGTTGTGGAGACCAACGCCTTGTTCCGCAAAAACGAGATCGCTCCTGTAATGGCCGGCGCGCTGCCCAGGGGGATCCACGCCCTGGTGACCCGCCAGGTGATCGGCCAGGAAAACACGGTGAAGGCGGCTATAGACTGCGATCGCTCCCTGGCTTTGGCTACATTCTTGAACGATCCTCAATTGTCCAGGGTTACCCCTGAGGATGGCGAAAAAATGTTTGATGAAATGATTGGCAACACTAAGGCGTTTTTGCCCAAGGCCTGGCTGTAAGGATGTTTTCTAAAAGCCCTTTTCGCCTTTGCGCCTTTGCGAATAATCTTCCTGGCTCTTGACCAAACTATGAGTGAGGTGAAGCGCCATGAGGATTCGTGATGGTTTGTATCACCTTGCTAATTTCCTGGAACATCACCCAGGAGTGTTTAGTCCAGGGGATTAAGTAGGAAGGACGGGATTTATCCCGTCCTTCCTATTTCTTTCGTTTAAAGACTGCTGCGGCCGTCTTTGAACGATATTTTGCACTTTTCGCCTGTAAGCCCTTATGCCATCCTGCGCTGCGCTTGGCTGGCGTGGGCTTACGGCCGGCGAAAAATGTAAGGAATGTTTGCTCCGCAAACCCTCGTCCGGCTGGCAGAGCCAGCCGAGACGATTTCAAACGAGGGGGCCGCGACCCCCTCGTTACTCCCCGTTGGGGGCAATTAAAGCCTCCCTCGTCTTGCCTTCCCCTTTAGGGGAAGGTGGTGCGCAGCGCCGGATGAGGGGGAAGGCGGGAAGCCGTGACGGAAGGAGCAAGCCGAGTGCTAGCTGTCGCCCGCAGGTGACTGAAGAGGTATTGGTACTTGAGAAATCCTCTCCCTGCCCTTATAATGGAAATATACATATTCGATCTCCATCATGCCCTAAAGGCTTGGGAAAGGCGGCTTGTGATGTCCCTTCAAATGTTGAAAGAACGAGTATACGAAGCCAATATTGCTCTATGGAAAAGCGGGCTGGTTGTATTGACCTGGGGGAATGTGAGCGGCGTGGACCGGGAAAGCGGTCTCATGGCCATCAAGCCCAGCGGCGTAAGCTACGAAAAGCTCAAGCCTGAAGATATCGTGCTGGTACGCCTTGAAGACGGCCAGACGGTGGACAGCAGGCTCCGTCCCTCCAGCGACACGGCCACCCATTTGAAGCTTTATCGCGCCTTTTCCGAAATTGGCGGCGTTACCCATACCCATAGCCGCATGGCCACATCCTGGGCCCAGGCGCGTTTGCCCATCCCCTGCCTGGGCACTACCCACGCGGACAGCTTCCACGGCTCTGTACCCTGCGCCCGGCCGTTAACTCCCGAAGAAGTGGAAAGGGATTATGAGGGGGAAACGGGGAACCTTATCGTCAGCACGATAGGGAATACCCCCTGTTTGGAGATGCCCGCCATCCTGCTTGCATGCCACGGCCCCTTCACCTGGGGCAAGACCCCGGACAAGGCGGTAGAAAATGCTGTGATCCTGGAGGAAGTGGCCGCCATGGCCGCCATGGCAAGGCAATTGGATCCTCATGTGCTTTCCTGCCCCGAGCATATCAGCGAAAAGCATTACCTGCGCAAGCACGGGAAGGATGCCTATTACGGGCAGAAATAGGGGCTCTTGGTTGTGGGTCGAGAGCTCTTTACGGAGAGGCTTGTTTAGTCTTGCACGATGTGCGACGGCTACTTTTGAAATCCTCCCAACGCTTCCCTCCTCATCCGCCTCCTTCGTCGGCACCTTCCCCTAAAGGGGAAGGCAAGTCGTGAGGCTTTGATTGGCTTCCCCCTAGGTGGAGGAACGGGGGGCATTGGCATGCTCAGGGTAAAAATCTGTTAAACTCCAACCTTTTTTTTCAGGAACTCATCAAAATATCTATAGAACTCCTCTTTATTCCCATGCATTACGTTATGGTCAGGGTGGGATACTTCTCTGGCGATGCAGTCCTTTATTAGGGACTGCATTTTGGTAAAGTCGTCATCCGGGACGGCCGCGTGGCTGCCGGTCCTTACAAGCAGCACCGGGCACGCGATCCTGGGCAGCAGGTGGAACCAGCTTTCATCATAGGCGACATTGGCGGCCATGGCCTGAGGGCTGAACATCATTTTGTAGCCTTCCGCCGTTTCCGTGAGGCTGTTCATAAAATACCGGACGCTTAAATCGGAATCTTCCGCCTTTTTAAGAAACTCCTCTGCTTCTATAAGGCTCAAAAATGGCATGGGCCAATCATTTGTGTATGGGTCGATGGCGGGGAGCTGATCCGGCGGCAATGCACAGGGCTTTTCAGGGCCGTTTGCGGATTTGTCCAGTATCGCCACGGCCCTTATGCGCTCAGGGTGCAGCGCCGCAAAATACCCGGCTACGCGCCCGCCCATGGAGTGCCCCGCCACGATGGCGGAAGGAATGTTCAGCGCGTCCATCAGATCTATGATATCCCCGGCCATTTCTTCCCCTGTGTATTTGGATACGGGCTTGCCGCTCAGGCCATGCCCCCGTTGATCCGGGGCAATGACCCGATAGCGCGCGCCGTAGCGCTTGATGAAGTCATACCAGGTCTGCGCCCGTCCCCACCGGCCGTGTAGGCAGATGATCACGGGGCCTTCAGATTTTGTGTCGTAGTAGAACATGTCGATGGCTGGGAGCTTTAGCATGTTCCTGGTGATCGTTGCGTTTTCCATACGGATTTCCTCCTATTGGGCGTGTAAGCCGTTTGGATTGTAGCACTTCCAGAAATAGGATGCAATACGCCGATGTGTGCAAATGGGCGGAGGAAACCTTTGTCGCACAGTAGCGGTGTGATATAATGGAAGCAAATAATGCCAACAAACCTCGGAGGTTACTTATGAATGATATTCCTCTTGGCCGCCTGATCGGCCGCGGGGCACAGGCGGATGTATATCTTCACGACGGCCAGGTCATTAAACTTTTTCACGAAGGCGCTTTCCAGGAAAGTGCGCTTTCAGAGGCCGACATCCAGCAGAAGGTGTATCTTGCCGGACTTCCCGCGCCCCGTGTGTACAATGTGGCTACCATAAGCGGCAGGCCGGCCATTGCCATGGAGCATTTTAACGGCCCCACCCTGGGCAGCCTGATGATGAATGACCCGGCTCGGGCTATGGAATATCTCACCCAAACGGTGGAAATGCAGCTTCAAACTCACAGGGTTTCGGGGGGAGGGCTCCCTTCCCAAAAAGAAAAGCTGCACTATCGGATCGCCTCGGTGGCCGCGCTTAAGGAAGATACTAAGAAAAAATTGCTGGCGCTTCTTGATACGCTGGCCCATGATGGCGCAGTCTGCCATGGGGATTTTCACCCTTTCAACTTGATTAAGACAGAGCAGGGACTCAAAATCATCGACTGGGCGGATGCATCCTGCGGGACCCCTGCGGCGGACGCGTGCCGATCCTATTTGTTGTACCTGCTGCATGGCAAGGAAGCGGCCGAAGGATATCTGCAATTGTACTGCGCCATGGCGAAGACGCATGCGGAAGATGTTTTGAAATGGATGCCCGTGATTGCTGGGGCGAGGATGAGGGAAACAGGGCTGGGCGATGATGAGTCCCTGCTTTTGCGCTTGGCGGAAGGCTCTGCACAGTGATGGACGGCCCCCGGTATCGATATGGACATCGGCAGCCATGGCGTACTGCTCTCCGGCGGTCAGCGGCAACGGCTTAGATCAGGGTATCGCGGAGGAAGGAATGCATCAGGAGATCATGCGCCTTGATGGGATGTACGCGAAGATGTACCAAGGAGCGCAGATCCCGCTGGCTATAAAAGTGAGCCCCCGGCTTTATACGGCCGGGGACTCATTGTTATGGACTTAGTGGCAGGGCGCGGGATCTTCTCCGTCGCTGCCCACATTCGGGAACGGATTGGAACCATCATCCGACGGCGGTTTGGGCTTTGAGCCGCTTGTGGATTTCTTGGGCGTGGGCGTGGCCTGAGCAAGCGTTTCCGCCTCTTCCTTGGATACAAATGCGACCAAGTCGCCGCGGATGTAGCCGGTCTTCCCGCCCGCCTCCGCCTTGTACCACAGATCCTCTTTAGAGATATCCGCGCCAAGGAGGTTAAGCACAGTTCCCTTTGTCAGCGTGGCAGCCTTGCCGGCCTTTTGGGACGCCTCTTTGCGCATATTGACGCTGGGCTGGATGGTGACGCCAGAGGCCGCAAACTCAGCCCGGATCGCCGTACCATCGGTTGTGAAGGTGATGACCCCCTCCCCGGCCCGCAGTACGTGAGGGACGGAAGTGTCCTCCTGTACGGGTGCAACATCTTCCTTTGGTGTTGTCGTGGTATCTTCCTCCAAAGCGGGCGAAGCAGCCTCCTCCTGGGTGGGTGAGGCGCCTTCCATTGCGGGTTCAACCGCCTCAGTATCCGCACTGCCGTCTATCACAAGCAGGGGCGATGCTTCCTCCAGCAGAGCCTGGGGAAGGGGACCATCCACAGCCAGCACATCGGCCTTCAGGTCATTTCCTTGCAGCAAAGCTTGGGCGAAAGATTCCGCATCCTGAACAAACAGGAAGCTGCGCTCCCCGTAGGTAATACGCAGCGCAAGGGTGGACGCATCCAGAACGGTGACTTTTGCGCTGCCCAAGTCATATGGAGCACCCGGCGCGGGGGTGACGGAGGATATGACTTGCGGCGGCGGGGTGGAAGAGGATATGCCTTCTGGCGGCAGGGTGACGTAAGATATGTCTTGCGCTGGCGGGGTGGCGGTGGATATGCCTTGCAGCAGCGGGGTAGAGGAGGCCTGCCCGCCGGGCACTAGGAGGGAGGCGGTCCCATACTTGCCAAGGACCGCATTGATTCCTGCGGACGAACCTCCATCCGGCGCGGGATAAGCCAGCAAGTCGATGTTCTCAATCTCAAGGCTGCTCAATTCATTAAGCAGCTCGTTCGTGTCGACATCCTCCGAGCCCACGAGCATGGTTTGCCCGTCGGCCTGCACCAGCACAGCGCCTTGGGTGCTTAAAAAAGTTACCTTAAGGTCGGCCAGGGCGGAGAAAGGTACCAAGATCAATAAAGCCAATAACCCGAAAAGACGGAAGCGGTTTGTTAGCCGCATAGATTCACCTCCTTATGAATTAAGAAACAGCATACCACAACCCGAAGGCTTCGAATATACGCTGGACCTAACTTTTACACGTTGCAGTCTAAACTTTTACAAGATGAGCCTGGGACAAAAATTGCCGTGTCCGCTCTTTTTCCGGATGCTCAAAGATCTGCTCCGGTGTGCCGTCCTCCAATATCAGCCCCTCATCCAGGAACAAAACCCGGTCGGCCACGCTGCGCACAAAGCGCATTTCATGGGAAACCACTACCATCGTCATGCCCTCGGCGGCGATCTCATTCATCACGGCCAGCACCTCGCCCACCCACTCGGGATCCAGGGCGCTGGTGGGTTCGTCAAAGAGCATCACTTTGGGTTCCACCGCTAAGGCGCGGGCGATGCCCACCCGCTGCTGCTGCCCGCCGGAGAGGCGGGAGGGGTATTCGTCACGTTTATCCGAAAGCCCCACCCGGTGAAGGAGCGCAAGGCCTATCTCCTCTGCTTGCTTTCGGGTAAGCTTCTTTACCTCGATCAGGCTTTCGGTGATATTTTGAAGCGCGGTCTTGTTGCGGAACAAGTTGTAGTGCTGGAAGACCATGGCGCTTTGGGCACGTAGATTCATAATATCCTTTTTGGTGGCCTGCCCTGCCTTGATTGTTTGCCCAGCCAGGGTGATTTCCCCGGCATCCGGCTTTTCCAGCCAGTTGAGCATGCGTAAAAGCGTGGTCTTGCCCGCGCCGCTGGGTCCGATGAGCGTGACCACCTGCCCTTTTTCGATGCTCAGTTCAATGCCTTGCAGCACTTTTGTCTCGCCATACGATTTGACGAGACCATGAACTTCGATCACTTGGCCAGCCTCCTTTCATACCGGCGCATCCGCTTTTCGATGAGGGCCAGGCCCTGCTCGATGAGGATGCATATGCCCCAGTACAGGAAGGAGACCACTACATATACCTCAAAAAACCGGAAGGACCGGGAACCAACAAGCTTGGCCTGGGCCATCATGTCCACAACGGAGATGCTGAAAGCAAGGGACGTTTCCTTCACCATGGAGATGAGGCTGTTGCCCAGGGGCGGCAGCGCTACGGTGAATGCCTGGGGGAGGATGATGCGCACCATGGCCTGGCGCGTGGTCATGTTCACGCTGTAGCAGGCCTCCAATTGCCCTGCATCCACCGAAAGCATGGCGCTGCGGATGGGTTCGGTCATGTACGCCCCACAGTTGAGTGAAAACGCCACCGCCGCGAACACAAGCCGGGGAACGCCGTTCACATTAAAGGATGTGCCCCACTGCGCGTTGAGGCCCTCCAAAAGGATGGGGATACCGTAGTAAACAAGAAATAGCTGCACCAGCATGGGGGTGCCGCGAATAAACGATACGTATACCTTGCATATGGCCGTCAGCACCCGGATACGGAAGTACCTGACCAGCGCCACAAGAAAGCCGATCACAAGCCCTAGCCCAGCAGACAAAAAGGCCAGCCCCAGCGTCAGCGGAAGGTATGGCAGGATTTGCGGAACGGTGGACAGCATGTATCCGGGATCGAAAATGTTCCCCATGGATCGTCCCCCTTATGGGATAAATACATTAAAACGGGCAGGAAACGAGTGGCTTCCTGCCCGGATAAGGATCATCTTTTCTTACTTCTTCTGGGCATCCAGAATGGCCTGAACGGATTCCCGGGTGGAATAATCGGCGCCAAGGTACTTTACCGACAGCTCGGACAGTGTGCCGTTCTCCACCAGCGTCTTGAGGGCCGCATCCACCAAGGGCTTTACGAAGTTGGCGGTCTCGCTCTTGGAGAAGAGCAGGTACTGCTCGGTGATGCCAGTATCGTCGATCAAGGTGTAGCCAAGGTCCAGCTTCAGTTCATCGGCGATCAATTTGGTAGTGACTTCACTGTTGATGGTAGCGTCCACCCGGCCGGAAACGATGTCCTGGAGCATCAGGGAAACGTTGCCGTCATAGTAGTTGATGGTGATGGGGTTGCCGTTCTTCGCGTTGTACTCTTCCAGCCAGGTAGTGTTGTAGCTGCCCACGCCGGCGGCCACGGTCTTGCCGTGCAGGTCGGCGATGCTCTTGATATCGGTGCGGCCGGCCTTGAAGATGATGGAGTTGCCGGCGAAGGAATAGGGCAGCTCGGAGAACTGGTACTTTTCTTCCCGGGCGGGGT
>JAEWAH010000031.1 GCA_023391725.1 Bacillota bacterium
CTATTCCCCTCCAGAGGAGGGGTGGCCCCGCAGGGCCGGGGTGGTTGATCCGTGACGCTTAGCGCCAGGATGGTCTGGTGTGCGCCATTCCCCTCCATATAGCAATCCTCAGTCTCGCTTCACTCGACAGCTCCTTTCAAAAGGAGCCCTAGGAGGCTCGCTCACCCCTTTGGGCGGTGACCCCGCAGGGACAGGGCGGGTATAGGCATGTAGCGCCGGGGTGGTCCGTAAGGCACTTTGGCCTCGGCGTGCCGCCAAAGATCGGTCCTAACCTGCAGCGATACACGAAATACGTTCCTGAAAACAAGCCGATCCTCGCACTTTGTCATCTTGAGGGACGCAGTCCCGAAGGATCTTATCCTCTCACTTCCATCCAAGTTCCATTGAGTTGCGCCTAGAATAGCCGTTTATCAGTGATCACGAAGTTTTCCTAAAAGGGGAACGGGGGAACCTCCTTTTTCAAAAGGAGGTTCCCCCGCTCTATTTTGTCCCCGTCGTTCCCTCTTCCCTTCGTCCTCAGAAGATCAAAAACCACGTACTGATATATCCCGTTTTTCCATTGACGCTCACCAGCGTCCAATCGGTCCCCTTATCCAGCACGGTTACGCTGGTGCCCACGGGCACGGTCTTGATGATGGAGGCATTCCAGCTGGCGCTGCTGCGGAAATTGGCGAAGGTGCCGCCGTTGGGGTTTGTCACCGTGGCGGTCCCAGGCGCGCCAGTAAATTTCAAATATGCGGTCATCATATATCCGGTCTTTCCATCCACCTGCACCTTGCACCAGGTGTTGCCGGCCTGCAGGACGGAAACCGGGGTATAGTTTTTGTACTGCCCCAGGATCGCCGCGGAGGTGGAAGCCGCTTCCCTTAAAAACAGCACCTGGCTGTTGCTCTTGTTGTACACCACGGCGTATTGGGCGGCGGAGTTTCCTGAGCCGGTTGAAAGATACTTGGAGGCGATATAGCCTACCTGCTCACCCACGCGCACCTTGTACCAGGTGATCCCCTTCACCAGTACGTCCACCAATGTCCCTTCGGCAACGCCTGTGATGGTGGAAGCAGAATCATAAGGCGCCGAGCGCAGGTTCACGCCCACGCCGGTATTGGTGCGCACGTACCGCTGAGCCACGTAGTTGGCGGTGCCTTCGGTGAGGTACTGGTCCATCATGTAGCCGGTCTTGCCACCCACCTTCACCTTGTCCCAGCCATCGCCATCCTCCAGGATCTCAACCCAGGTGCCTGTGGGATACTTGGCAAGCACTTTGGCCTGCTGGCTATCAGTCTCACGAAGCTTTAACGTCCCGCCCGTCACGGCGGCATATCCCACCGTGTCGGCCAGGGTCAGGCCAGGAAGCAGGCACAGGCATACCGCCAGAATGACGGCAAGGATCTTCTTGCTCTTCCATAATTGCTTCATATTTTGATACATACGGGATTCCCTCCTTGGCATAGGTACAAATAGGTTTTTTAGGTTTACTATTCAATAGAAATACGTTCATGGAGCAGCATTTGTTCCCATATTGTGTGATTTTTCCCGATAAAGTTTTCTAAGCGGGCGGTACGGGGAGGGGCCTTTCTCAAAAGACCTCTCCCCGCCTTGATGCCTGCATGATATAATAAACAAAACGGCTTGTCAAGAGGTGGAAGCGCATGTACAAAGATGGCAGATGGGCCCGGGAAATTTTAGCCCTGCAGCGCCCGGATGGACTGTGGGGGCCTTTTCATACCCTGAGCGAGCCGCGTATCAACGTCCTCAGCACGGAGCAGGCGCTTAGGCGGCTGCGCATCTTGGGCTATACCATAGAAGATGCACCCATCCAGCAGGCGCTGGATGGCCTTCACGGGTATCTCGCGGGAACGCGGCCCATCCCGGATCGGCGGGAGAAGACCATCGATTGGGACATCTACCTGCAGCTAATGCCCGCCGCATGGATCACGCTGTTCACAGATAAAGATGAGCTTGCCAACACCGTCGCCTCAAAGTGGGCCGGGCTGGCCACCGCCGCCTTTGCCGGCGGAAGCTTTGATGAAGATGCATACTTCAGCGCCTACGCGAGAGAATTTTCCCACCGCCCCGCCCATGGCCGGACGCAGGATCTTTGCCATTTCTATATAGCGGCGATCCTAAGAAACCGGCTGGAAACCCTCATCGCCCGGGCCTTTTTCCATCACCTCTTGCATCATCATGCCGGGATCTACTATATGTGCCCCGGGCCGCTGATAACGCCGCCAGCCGACTTTTGCTCCAAGGAGGCCAGCCGGTACCTGGGTGCCCTGGAACTGCTTTCCGAATACAAGGATCCCGCCTGCCGGGAACAGTTGCGCTTTGCGGCGGACTGGCTGCTTGCGCATAGGGACGCAAACGGGGAATGGGATATGGGCGCGGCGGCCAAGGACGGCGTCTATTTCCCCCTGTCGGATAGCTGGCGTTTCCCAGATGACAGAAAAAGGGACTGCACCTATCGCATCCGTGCCTTTTTATCGAAGGTGGCACCCGAAGCGTAAGAAGGAGATAAGGCATGCGCAGCCTGACCTTTACCGTGGAAGATATTGATGCGGGGAAGACCCTGAAGCAGGCGGTGTTTGCAAGGCTTCGTACGGGCCGTCATCTGTTCAGCCGCGTCAAATTCCAAAACGGGCTGCTGCTGGATGGCATTCCCACCCATGCGGACAAAAGAGTGCAAAAGGGGCAAATTGTTACCCTGCTTTTGCCGGAAGACGGCCAACTCCGGCGGACCCCGCAGGCTATTCCCTTGGACATCGTCTATGAGGACGAGGACCTGCTCATCGTTGTAAAGCCCGCGCCCCTGCCCGGCCAGGCCTCGGCACGCCAGGGGATGGATACCCTGGAAAACCGGGTAGCGGCCCATCTTGGGGTGGATGGCTCCTTTGTGTATCGGCCAGTGAACAGGCTGGACAAAGGCGTCAGCGGGCTGATGGCCATCGCCAAAAATGCCTACGCCCAGCAGCGGCTGCAAGCCCAGCTGCACACTCCGACTTTCGTCCGGGAATATCTGGCCGTAACGGACGGCACGCCAAACCCGCCCATGGGCATTATCGACGCGCCCATTGGCAAGGTCAGCCCTCAGGGGGTTAAACGGTGCATTTCCCCGGAAGGCAAACCCTCAAGAACCCATTATGAAACGCTGCAAATTATGGGCGGCCACAGCTTGTTAAAGCTGCGCCTGGAAACAGGGCGCACCCATCAGATCCGGGTGCATCTTCAATCCATCGGCTGCCCCATCATAGGCGACTTCCTCTATGGCCAGGAATCTCCCAATCTCCCCGGCCGCTTGGCGCTGCACTCCTGTTCTCTTGCCTGCCTTCATCCCGTAACAGGCGCTCTGTTGTCCCTTTCCTCTCCTTTGCCCGAGGAACTGTCTCTTCTTTTAATTGAACCCTTATAAAGTTTTTGAGGATAGAGCGCGAGGAAGGGCCTTTTTGAAAAAGGCCCTTCCTCGCTATACTATGCTGTTCTCCCTCAAGCTTCCGCTTCCCGGGTCACGTTGCGTATCCATTTGTTGCCGCGCAGGCGGAAGAAGGCGATGATCCACTTGAAGCACTGGTCGATGCGGGTGCACAGGAAGATAATGGGCAGCGGCCAGCGGAAGACGAAGGCGGCCAGGAGTGTGGCGGGCAGCACGATGAGCCATCCGCAGATCATATCCACCATCATCACGAAGCGGCTGTCCCCGGCGCCGCGATTGATGCCCACAAAGCAGCTGGCATGGTAGCTGGTGCCGATGAGCGTCACGGCCCCGATGGCTACCATGGTAGCGGTGAGCATGCGCACTTGCGGGTCAGAGGCAGAGCCGTACATGGACAGGAACGGCCAGCGCAGCAAGAATACGATGAGGGCCATAAAAAGCCCAATTCCAAAGAACATGATTTGAATGGTCTTGGAGTATTCCCTGACCCTTTTGTAATCGCCCTGGCCCACGGCTTTGCCCACTACCACGCAGGCGCCCCCGGCAAGGGCAAAGGTGAAGAGCGTGCCCAGATTCATCATCGTATTGGAAATGCTGTTGGAAGCAATGAACACCGCACCCATCTGCCCAATGATGGCAGCCTTGAGCATGCCGATCAGGGACCACTGCATATCTGTAAGCCCCACGGGCAGCCCATAGCGCGCATAATCCCCGGCCATCTGCCTGTCAATGTGCAACAGCTCCCGGGGGCGGATCTCAAGCCGCTTTTGCACACGGAACGTATAGATCCACACGGCTAAAAGCTCCACGAGCCTTGCGATCAGCGTGGCGATGGCCGCGCCGGTAACGCCCATGGCGGGAAAACCCATCTTGCCGAAGATGAACAGGTAGTTGAACACCACGTTGGTCAGCAGCGATAGGATCGCGGTGTAGAGGGTGATCCTGACCACCTCGATGGTACGGAGCATCCCCACCAAAGCGCTGGTCACGGCAAAGGGGATGTAGGTAAAACAGGCCACGGAGAAATAAGCAAGCGCCAGGCTCACGACCTCCTGATCGCCGGAAGCAAGCACGATCCCCACCACGCTCCGGGGGAAGAACACCGCCGCCGCCACAAAGATCAGGGACAGCCCCAGGCAAAAGAGGGTGACGATGGAGAAGATGCGCTTGATCCTGACCATGTCCCGCTTGCCCCAGTACTGGGAAATAAGCACGGAAGAACCGCTCACCAGCCCCAGGATGGTGGCGGTAAAAAACGCCGTGATGCTGTTCACCTGGGAGACTGCCGCCTGGGCTTTTACGCCGTAGGGCAGCGCGGACACCATTACATCGTCCGCTACGACGACAAGAAAGCTGATAAGTGACTGCAGTGCCGCCGGGACCGCGATCTTGAAAATAGTCCTGTAAAAATCCTTGTCACGAATCACGGTAAGGCCTCCACTATAAAACAAAATATGAATCCTATATAATAAGGTAGAAGGTCTCGGGCCAAGCGGCATCATCGTTCCTTTAGCCGCCCATCAACCACCCCGACCCCTCGGGGCCACCCCTCCTCTGGAGGGGAATCGGGGGAGGTCGTCGCTAAACAATCCTCAGTCTCGCTGCGCTCGACAGCTCCTTTCAAAAGGAGCCTTCCTTATTCCCCTCCAGAGGAGGGGTTCCGTAGTCTGGCCCCTAGCCAGTGGCGGAAGTGGGCCGGACGGAGGAAGCTGGCGAAACGAGCAATGCGAATGCAGCGAGCAGTGCGACGATAGAGACAGCCGGAGGCGCGAAGCGCCGGGGTGGTTGACAATGGCATGCGCTCCTAGAGCGGTTGAGGGGCCGCCCCTGCAGGGCGCAATACCCTCGGCTCACCTCTCTATCGCTTCAGTGCCTGCACGATCCTCCTGCACTCCATATAATATCTTTTTTCATGCGCTTCGCCCATGGAAAAGGTCTTCCTGGGCAGCGCACCTTCCTTCCTGACCGCTGGCAAAAGCGCTTCCTTTGAAAGCACCGGGAGCAAAAAGCCAACAGTATCCTTTTGCGCGCATAGGCCGCGTACGGCTTCCTCCCCATGGATGTAGTCGATCTCCGCCTCTGGATGGCGCTTTAGGTAATCGTCCAAAAACTTTTGCAGCGTGCCAACGGCCAG
>JAEWAH010000093.1 GCA_023391725.1 Bacillota bacterium
GCGCATGCAGGAGAAAACAGGCATTTCTTTTGAATTCCGGCAGTTTACCGACTACGCGGCTTGGGCGGCAGAAAAAACGCGCCTTTTCGCGGGGGACGAGCTGCCGGACGTTTTGTTCAAGGCGGAGTTAAGCTCTCAAGAGGTGCTTTCCTATTATGAAAGTGGGAAGCTTATTGATCTCGCTCCCCTGCTTGCGCAAAACGCGCCGACCCTTTCCGCGTTGCTTGACCAAAATCCCGAGTGGCGCAAGGCCATCACTCTTCCTGATGGGGCCATTCCCGCCCTTCCGGCCATCAATCCCATCCGGGATCAAAACGCCATGTGGATCAACAAAACATGGCTGGATAATTTGAAGCTCCAAATGCCCACGGATATGGCCTCGCTCCGGACCGTCCTGGAAGCTTTTAAGACCCAGGACCCCAACGGCAACGGCAAGTCGGACGAGATCCCCTTCGCCTTCCTGGGCCCCTGGGACCTAAAATTCCTGGCCCAC
Source organism: Bacillota bacterium (assembly GCA_023391725.1). Classification (GTDB taxonomy): domain Bacteria; phylum Bacillota; class Clostridia; order Christensenellales; family Aristaeellaceae; genus JAEWAH01. Next base: position 494 of record JAEWAH010000093.1, read on the forward strand.
GCCTTTGGGCTCACCGCCAACGATTACAACGTTTATGCCGATGCTTCCGGCAAGGTCAGCTTTATGCCAAGCGAGGACAAGTACCGGGAATTCGTCGCTTGGCTTGCCGAATTGTACGCGGACAAGCTCCTGGATCAGAACGGCTTTATCACTGCCGACACCATGCGCACCGTGACGGATGAGAATGCGCTGGCTACCTACGGCATGCTCATGGGCCCCACACCAGGCTCCTACCTGCCCGCTTCCCAAAGGAAGCAATTCGTGCTGCTGCAGCCCCTTACCTATAACGGTGCAAAGGTGTACCGGGATTTTGTGGGACCAGTAGCACGGGGCGCTTTCGCCATTACCAGCGCCTGCAAGGACCCCGCCGCGCTGCTTCAATGGGTTGACTTCCTCTACAGCGAGGAGGGTGGAGTGCTGGCCTTTGTGGGATTGGAGAACACCGAATACGCTATCAATGCGGACAACGGGACGTGGCGCCTGCTGGGTGGCTCCGAGGAAGCCTCCACCATCAGCCAGTCAGCGGCCATCTCTGGCGGCGGAACGCTCCCCGCCCTGACCCCGGTTTCCTTCCTGAAAAAGTATGAGGACCCTACCGCCGCCCAGATGTTTTCATCCGTTGAGGAGCTGGGAAAAATCGCGAAACTTCCTTTCCCCTATTACATGCTTACCGGGGAGCAAGACGCGTACATTGCGCCCCTGCAAACGCTGATCGGCCGCTTTGTGGACGAAAGCCTGGCCCGCTTTGTGATCGGGGAAGTCCCCTTGACGGATGCAAGCTGGCAGGATTATCTCACAAAGCTGAACGATTTGGGCCTTCCGGCGTTTGTGGATTTCTGGCAGCAAGTATATGATGGACAAGCCCGGTAAGCGCAAAGACGCGCTGGGGATATAAAAGGAGTGGTATCATTATGAATCAATACGCGGCGATGATCCGGGCTTTAAAAACACCGGCGGTGATGGCCCGGCTGACCCACTTATACGGCCATAGGGACGGCATGCTGGTGGCCCAGACGGCCCGGTATACCAGATTACTTAAAAAGCATGAAGAATTATTCAATGCGGATGGCAAGGTGCAGTTGATCAGCGCGCCGGGGCGTACGGAGATCTCCGGGAACCATACTGATCACAACCGGGGCAAGGTGCTGGCCGCTGCGGTGAACCTGGATACGGTGGCCGCCGTCTCTGCGCGGGACGATTTGACGGTGCATCTCCACAGTGAAGGATATCCCGCGATAGAGATTTCCCTCAATAACCTTTCCCCCGATCCCAAAGAGGAAGGCAAGACTGCGGCGCTGGTTAGGGGCGTGGCGGCGCGGATGCGTGAATTGGGCTTGCCCATCGGCGGCTTTGACGCGGCGGTCACCTCCAATGTGCTCTCCGGCAGCGGCTTGAGCTCCTCAGCGGCCTTTGAGGTGCTGCTTTGCGCCATTTTTGACAGTCTCTTTGGAGGCTTTAAGATTTCCGCCCCGGACCGGGCGAAGATCGCGCAATATGCCGAGAACCACTATTTCGGCAAACCCAGCGGGCTGATGGACCAGATGGCCAGCTCCGTGGGCGGCATGGTGGCCATCGATTTTAAGAAAGACGACCCCGATATCAAACACATTGCCTATGATTTTGCAGCCAAGGGGTATGCGCTTGTCGTGGTCAGCCCCGGCGGCAGTCATGATGACCTGACGGCGGATTATGCCTCCATCCCCAAAGAGATGAAGGAAGTTGCCGCCTGCTTTGGCGAAACCGTGCTGCGCAAGGTGCGTCCCGAACAGCTTTTCCAGGAGATCGCCGCTGTGCGCGAAAAGACCTCCGACCGGGCGGTGCTTCGGGCCATGCACTACTTCAGCGAGAACAGCCGCGTAACAGATCAGGTGGAGGCTCTGGAAAAGGATGATATTGCGGCCTTCTTCCGGGATGTGATCGCCTCCGGACGCTCCAGCTTCATGTACCTGCAAAACGTGTACGCAAAGGTAGATGAACAGCAGCTGTCCTTGGCCCTTGCCCTGGCCGAAAGCATGCTGGGCAGTTCCGGCGCCTGGCGCGTCCATGGCGGCGGCTTTGCAGGCACCACGCTGAACTTTGTGCCCCTGGACCGGGTAGCTTCCTTCACCGAGACCATGGAAGCCGCCTTCGGGCCCCATTGCTGCTACCAGCTGGATATACGGCCCGAGGGCGCAGCAAGGATCGAGATAGAGTAACGAGAGGAACGGACGCAAAAAGATATGCGGGGAGGGCTC
>JAEWAH010000142.1 GCA_023391725.1 Bacillota bacterium
GCGTCTACGGGAAGTTCCTTTTCCCCGTCGGGGATCCAGTGGTTGATCACGCAGGTCTTGCCTGTCTCACGGGCAAAATAGGCCCCAATCTCCCGAACCGCCTTGGCGTGATCGATCCAGAAGGAGCGGATGGCCTTGTCGGGGTGGGTGAGGGTGCCGCCCGCTGATTTGGGATGGGAAAAGAAGGTGGTGTTAAAATCCAGCCCCAGCTTCCTTTCCTTTGCCCACTGGGCCCAGGAGGCAAAATGGCGGGGAGCAAGCGCGTCCCTGTCCACATTTTCGGTTGTATCCAGATAGTTGGCGTGCAGGTTCACCTTGTGGATGCCGGGCAGAAGTGACAGCGCCTTTTCCATATCACGGCGCAGCTCTTCCGGTGTGCGGGCGCGGCCGGGATAGTTGCCGGTGGCCGCGATGCCCCCGGTGAGCCCCTGCTTTCCCTCAAAGCCCAGAACGTCGTCCCCCTGCCAGCAATGCATGGAAATAGGCGTCTGCCCCGCCAGGCGCAGGGCGTTTTCCACATCCACCCCCAGGGCGGCATATTGTTCTTTGGCCAGTGCGTAGGCCTTATCCGAAGTGCTCATGAGATTCCTCCTTATCTGTAAGGGCAGGCTGTTTTATGGATTATTTTGAACTTTTCAGATATTCCGCTGTGGTCATCACGTCGGCAAATGTGCCCTTTAGCGAAGCCATGATAGCGCCATGAACCGTTTCGGCGGGGATAACGCTACCGTTCCAGGTAAGGTCTTTCGTGGTGCAGGCATCCTCCAGCACCGTCACCGAAAAGCCGTAATCCTGGGCGGTGCGCACGGTGGTATCGATGCACATATGGCTCATCATCCCGCAGACCACCAGATGGCTGATTCCTTGCGAAAGAAGCTTGTCTGCAAGCCCCGTGCGCAAAAAGGCGCTGGGGGCATGCTTTATGATCACTTCCTCATTGGAAAGCGGCGCGACGCTGGCATGGATTTTGACGCCTTCTGTGTCCGGCGCAAAGAAGGCGGCAGTGGGTGAACTCATCACGTGCTGCACATGGAATATGCTCAGGCCTTTATTCCTGAAAAATGCTAAAACCCGCTTCGCCTGCTCCGCAGCTTCCTGCGGGCGGTGGAGCGGATTTTTGCCGTTTGGGAAATAATCATTTTGGATATCGACCAAAACAAGCGCGATGTTCATCCTTTTCCCTCCAACTCTTGCATCATTGTACCATTCATTTGGGAAAAGGCATATACTTTTTTTCAAATCGCGCGGCGCAATTTCAACCCTCTATAAAACGAGGTCCTTTTCGTTTAATAGGGCGCTTTTGTTAACCGCCAGCTGCTTGGCGTCGTGGTTAGAGGCATGAATGGGCGCCTCCTCAGTTAACTGATGTGGGGGAATACCTGCTGAATCTTAAGACCATACTATATACAGGCACATTTTACATTGCGCGTGTATCTCAAAGTGGAGGAAAGGGGATTGCAAGTAACAGGAATATATTTGGAAAGAGATGAAAAGCGAAAAGAACTGGTGGAACATCACAAAATCAAAACGATATTAGAAATAGAATAAATAATGTTCGGAAAAATGGTTGACAACCTGTACATTTTCCTCTATTATGTGAAAATAGTTCGGAGAGGATGTGGCAATGATGGCACAGTTCCCCATGGCGGACAAGCAGTCGGGGAGAGGTGTGGGCCTTTCCGGGATCCAATGGAATTTGTGGCGGAAAAATGGAAGCATCGGTCCTTGATGGCAAGGCCGCTGCTTTTTGTTTTTGCCCTTCAGTGTAAAAAGGAGTGTCAAGGTATGAAAAAGGTAGCCGTGATCATGGGGAGCGACAGCGATCTGCCAGTGCTCAAGGATGCGTTCGACAGGCTGAAGGGGCTGGGCATTACGTATGAGGCCCATGTGTATTCCGCCCACCGTACGCCCGAGGAGGCGGCGGCTTTTGCCCGTGATGCCAGGAAGAACGACTTCGGCGTGATCATCGCCGCGGCGGGGAAGGCCGCGCACTTGGCCGGGGTTCTGGCCGCCCACACCACGCTGCCGGTAATTGGCGTTCCAATCAAGTCCTCCTTGGATGGGCTGGACGCGCTGCTGTCAACCGCGCAGATGCCTGCGGGCATCCCGGTAGCCACCGTGGCCATCGACGGGGCGGCCAACGCCGCGCTCCTGGCGGCCGAGATCCTGGCGGTGAACGAAGATTGGCTGGCCCTAAAGCTTAGCGGCCTGCGGGATGCCATGCGCCAGGCCGTGCTGGAAAAAGATAAAAGCCTCAATGTTTGATATATTTTTTTGAGGAGGGGACGCACATGAAAAAGCTCGAACAGATTTACGAGGGCAAAGCCAAAAAGGTATTCCTGACCGATGATCCCAATGTGGTGCTGGTGGACTACAAGGACGACGCCACCGCCTTCAACGGGATGAAAAAAGGCTCCATTTCGGGCAAAGGCGTCATCAACAACAGGGTTACCAACCACCTAATGAAGCTGTTGGAATCAAAAGGCATCCCCACCCACTTTATTGAGGAAATCTCCCCCCGGGAGACGCTGGTGAAAAAGGTGGCCATTGTGCCGCTGGGAGTGATCGTGCGCAACATCGCCGCTGGTTCCCTGTCCAAGCGCCTGGGGCTTAACGAGGGCGTCAAGCTCCAAAAGACCGTTTTGGAATACTGCTATAAGGACGACGCGCTGGGCGACCCCATGGTGAACGAATACCACATCGCCGCCATGGGCTGGGCCAGCGATAAAGAGGTCGCACTCATCGCTTCCTATTCCTTGAAGGTGAATGACATCCTTTCCGCTTATTTGAAAGACCTGAACATTGAACTTATCGACTTCAAGCTGGAGTTTGGCAAAACGGCGGATGGGACCATCGTGCTGGCGGACGAAATTTCGCCGGATACTTGCCGCTTCTGGGACAGCGTTACCCATGAAAAGCTGGACAAGGACCGCTTCCGCCGGGACCTGGGCAATGTGGAAGGCGCTTATCAGGAGATCCTCAAACGTCTTTTGGGGGAATGAATGAAACACTTGTCTTTTGCAGCGAAAGTGCATGAGGAGTGCGGGGTGTTCGGCATCTGGCGCAAGGATGGCAGCGGCGTGGTAGGCCCTGCCTATCACGCGCTGTACGCCTTGCAGCACCGTGGGCAGGAAAGCTGCGGCATCGCGGTCAACCGGGAAGGCGTCATCTCCTGTCACAAGGATGTGGGGCTGGTGAACGACGTTTTCACCCGGGAAGTGCTCCAGGGGATGAAGGATGGCCAGGCCGCGGTGGGCCATTGCCGATACGCCACCACCGGCTCCCATAATAGGGGCAATGCCCAGCCACTGCTCATCAACCACCTAAAGGGCGGCATGGCATTGTGCCACAACGGGAACCTTACCAACGCCTCGGAACTCCGGGAATCGCTAGAAGAGCGGGGCGCTATCTTCCATACCACCTCCGACACGGAGGTTATCGCCTACACCATCACCCAGGAGCGTTTGAACGCCCCCTCCATCGAGGAGGCGGTGAGCCGGGCCATGGAGCATTTGACGGGCGCGTACTCCATCGTGCTTATGAGCCCGCAGAAGGTGATAGCGGCCCGTGATCCCCTGGGTTTCCGGCCCCTTTGCATAGGGCAAATCGGGGAAGGAAGCTTTGTTTTCGCCAGCGAGACATGTGCTTTGGATGCCATCGGCGCGGAGTTTATGCGGGATGTATTGCCCGGGGAAATCGTGGTGGCTGGGGAGCAGGGCCTCACCAGCATTCCCCCCAAAAAGCCTGGGAAAAGCAGCCTGTGCGTATTTGAATTTATCTATTTTTCCAGGCCTGATTCGGTGATTAACGGTTCCAGCGTGCATGTGGCAAGGCTGCGGGCCGGTTCCTTCTTGGCCCTGGAGCATCCGGTGCAGGCGGATGTGGTGGTGGGCGTGCCGGATTCGGGCATCGACGCAGCCATCGGCTATTCCCGCCAAAGCGGCATACCCTATGGGCTGGGTTTTATCAAGAACAAGTACATCGGCCGCACGTTCATTCAGCCGGAGCAATCCCAACGTCAAAGCTCCGTGAACATCAAGCTCAACGTGATCAAATCCACCGTAAAGGGCAAGCGGGTGGTTTTGGTGGATGATTCGGTGGTCCGGGGCACCACCAGCGCCAGGATCGTAAAGCTTCTGCGCGAAGCCGGGGCCACGGAAGTGCATCTGCGCCTGTCCGCGCCGCCCTTTACCCATCCCTGCTATTTCGGAACTGACATTGATTCCACCGAGAACCTGCTGGCCCACAACCACACGGTGGAAGATATGCGCCAGATCATCGGCGTGGACAGCCTGGGCTTTTTGAATACCAGCTTTTTGGATAAGCTGGCCGACCATGAATGCGGCGGCTTTTGCAATGCCTGCTTTACGGGAAATTATCCCGTGCCGCCGCCTGCGAGCACAAGAAAATCCCGGTTCGAAACGCCCATCACCGATAAAGAGTAAGCTTGGGGGATCAACATGAAAAGCGAAAGTGAAAGCTACAAAGCCTCCGGGGTAGATATCACCGCTGGCTACCGTGCCGTGGAACTGATGAAGAGCCATGTGGCCCGCACCATGACGGCCGGGGC
>JAEWAH010000169.1 GCA_023391725.1 Bacillota bacterium
CCGGCGGCACCACAGCGCTGAATGATGCCCGGGTGACGCTGGTGGGGCATATCTTGCGTAAAACGAAGCTGGATGAGATCCCCCAGCTCATCAACATCTTAAAGGGCGAAATGAGCTTCATCGGCCCCCGGCCGGAGCTGCTTCTGTATACCATGCAATATACCAAGGATCAAGAGTGCATCCAGTGGGTGCGCCCGGGCATCAGCGACGAAAGCTCCCTTGTGTATATCAGCCAGGACGAGTTGGTGGGCGAAGATGATCCCGTGGGCAATTACGAAAAATACATCCTTCCTAAAAAGAACGCCCTGCGGGTGGAGTACGCCATGAGCCAAAGCTTTTCCCTGGACGCCAAGCTCTTCTGGCGCACCATTGCGGGGGTATTTTCAAAAGCCGGGCGGGTGGTGAAGGAAGAAGCCGCCAAAACCGCCGCCGGAAAGGAACAGGCATGACTTCCCTTTCAAGCGAGCAACTGGCCTTTGCAATCCGCCGCCACGGATTGGATATGACGAACCTCTCCCACGGCTCCCACATCGGCGCCATCCTGTCCGTGGCCGATATCATGGCCGTGCTGTATACCGATGTCCTGCGTGTGGACAGCAAAAATCCTTCCTGGGAAGACAGGGACCGGCTGATCCTGAGTAAGGGCCACGCCGGAGCCGCCGTGTACGCCGCTTTGGCGGAGCGCGGCTTTTTTGATGTGGAGGAACTCAAAACCCACTATCAAAACGGCAGCCGCCTCTCCGGCCATGTTTCTCATAAAGGCGTGCCAGGGGTGGAGTTTTCCACCGGGTCCTTGGGCCACGGCCTGCCGGTAGGCATCGGCATGGCACTTGCCGCCCAACGGGACGGGAAACCATGGCGCGTGTACGTGGTCTGCGGCGATGGCGAGTGCGACGAAGGCAGCGTGTGGGAAAGCGCGCTCATCGCCCATCATTTGAAGCTTTCCAACCTCACCGCCATCGTCGATTACAACAAGATGCAAAGCTTGGACTTTTGCGAGAACACCATCGCTCTGGAGCCCTTTGCCGACAAGTGGCGGGCGTTTGGCTGGCGTGTGATCGAAGCCGACGGCCACAATCACGATTCCCTGCGCAAGGCATTTCATCAGGCGCAAGAAACGAAAGATCAGCCCGCGGTCATCATCGCCCACACCATCAAGGGCAAGGGTGTCTCCTTCATGGAAAATAACATTCTGTGGCACTACCGCTTCCCCCAGGGGGAGGAGTACGAAGCCGCGGTTCGTGAATTGGAGGCGCAAAAGCCATGAGAGACGCTTTCACCGCCGCGCTGCAAACATTGGCTGCCAAGGATAAGAATATCTTCCTGATCACCGGGGATCTTGGCTTTGGCGTTTTGAAGCCCTATTGGGAGACCTACCCGGACCAGTTTTTCAACGCCGGCATCTCCGAGCAAGCCATGACCGGCATGGCCGCCGGGATGGCCCTTTCGGGCAAGACCGTGTTCACCTACTCCATCGGCAATTTCCCCACATTGCGCTGTTTGGAGCAGATCCGCAACGACTGCGCCTACCACCACGCCAACGTGAAGATCGTGTGCGTGGGCGGGGGATTTGTGTACGGCTCCCTGGGCATGAGCCACCACGCCACCGAGGATATGGCCATACTGCGGGCGCTGCCGGACGTGACCGTGTTCACCCCCGGCGACCCGGAGGAAGTAAAAGCGATTATGCCAGTACTTGCATCTCATCCCGGCACCTGCTACCTGCGCCTGGGCCGGGGCGGGGAACCCACGCTGCATACAAAGCCCATTGAAAACTACCATCTGGGTCAGGCGCTGTGTTTGAAGGAAGGCAGCGATGCGGCGCTTTTCTCCGCCGGGGGCATCCTCTCCCAGACCGTGGCCGCAGCAAAGCTGCTGGAAGAGCAGGGCATTTCCGTTTCCGTATACAGCTTTCCCACCATCAAGCCCCTGGACGAGGAATTGGTGACCCGCCTGGCCCGCGAGCTGCCCCTGCTGGTCACGGTAGAAGAACATACCGCGCTGGGCGGCTTAGGCGGCGCGGTGGCGGAAACGGTGGCGAATATGGCGGGCAGCCGCGCCCGGGTCCTGCGCATCGGCATGCCCGACGCCTATTCCACCGTCGTTGGCTCCCAGCAATACCTGCGTGAGCAGTATGGTCTTGACGCCGCTTCCATCGCGCAGAAGACCATCCAGGCGCTTAAGGAAACCCCGGGCAAAACATAACTGCGTCTCTCTGAGGAGGGGCAAAGCGACCAAAGAAATCCATGAAAGCCTCCCTTTGAAGGGAGGTGGCGCGAAGCGCCGGAAGGATGTAAAAAGCTCCTTTTGCTTCTTCGCACCGTCGCGCCCTACAACTTCCCGTTAGGCTCCTTTTGAAAGGAGCTGTCGAGCGGAGCGAGACTGAGGATTGTGAATTGCTTCACCACGCTCGCAACCCCCTCATCCCATTCCATCACCGCCTGCCAAAGGAGATCACCTTATGAGTGAACCCGCCCAAAACCTTGATTTGGTCCATGAGGAGCTCCTGGGCCAGCTTCGGGACATCAATAGGGTCTGCCGGGCCCACAATATCCCCTACGCCATGATGTGCGGCTCGCTCCTGGGCGCGGTGCGCCACCAGGGCTTCATCCCATGTGACGACGATATTGATCTTATCATCACCCGGGAGGCCTTCGAGCGCTTCGAGGCGGTCTACCCTTCCGAGTGCGATGAAAAATACCTGCTCTCCCGCACCAATACCTCGACACCCCGGGTGATGAGCAAGGACCCCATAGCAGCCGACGCCTTTACGGACCTGTTCATTTTGGATTATCTGCCGGAAGGCGCTGCGAGCCGCCGCGTCCGGCTGACCAGCCTGCGCCTGTTGCAGGGGATGCTCAAAAAGAACGTAGATTACAGCCGCTTTAGCCTCCCACATAAGGCCGCGCTGTTCATCACCCACGTGCTGGGCCTGCCCTTTTCTGTGGAGCGCAAGACCAAATGGTACGAGCAGCTCTCTAAGCGCACCAAACATGGCCGGGATATGCATATGTCTAACGGCGCCTTCGGCCTCCTCTCCATGACCTGGGACCCCGCGCTGTTTTCCGACCTCACCGATGCCCCCTTTGAGGACCTTACCGTTCCCATTCCAAGAGACTATAAAACCGTCCTCACCAAACTTTTCGGCCCCGATTACATGACCCCTCCGCCCCTGGCGGAGAGGGTAGCGAAGCATCTGGATTTATAGACCCCAGGGTTCAGCCCGCGACCCTGCAAAGGGGATTACTCCAGCTTTGCATATCTCTATCAACCACCCCGGCGCTGAGCCAACTAAGCGGGCGATCATTGATCACCCGCCCCGCTTCACTTTAGACAATCACAGGAATCGTAATCCCCTTATTCTCCCCCAGCCCGGGATTCCAAAGGGGTATATCCCTTTGGCAGGGATGCAGGGGACAGCGTCCCAGCAAAACCAAGAAAGGACCCTCCATGAGCCGTACCAGAGCCGCCATGCGCAACGCGCTGGCCACAGGGATATACCAAATAGCGGCCATGCTCCTGGGGCTTGTAACGCCCCGGCTGATGCTGGCCTATTACGGTTCGGAGACCAATGGCCTGGTAGCCTCCATCACGGAGTTCATGGGCTACTTTAAGCTCGTGGAGGCCGGGCTGGCTGCGGCGGCCATCTATGGTCTGTATAAACCCCTAAGCGAAAACGACCACGATGCGGTGAGCGCAATCGTCTCGGCGGCCCGGCATTTCTACCAGGCCTCGGGGCTGCTTTTTGTGGGCCTGACGGCTGTCTTTTCGGTGATCTATCCCTTTGTGGTCCCGGTCGACAGCCTCTCAAAGCTGTCGGTAGGGCTGCTTACCGCCATCATGGGCATATCCGGGGCGCTGGAATTCTTCACACTCTCCCGCTACCGGGTGCTGCTCACGGCGGATCAAAAGACGTACGTGGTTTCCCTGGCGTCCATGGCTTCGCTGGTTCTGCAGACCATCGTGATCGCGGGGCTGTCGGTGCTGCGGGCCAACATCCTGCTTGTTCGGCTGCTGGCGGGGCTTACGATCCTTCTGCGCTCGGCGGTGCTGTACACCTATGTGCACCGCCGCTACGCGTATGTGGATTACAAGGCAAAGCCCAATAAAGAACCCCTTCGCCGGCGCTGGGATGCGCTATACCAGCAGCTCACGGTAACGCTGCACCAGGGCATGGGCATCATCCTGACGACCATCATCACCAGGGATGCCAAGCTCATCAGCGTGTACAGCACGTATCATCTGGTGACGGTTGGGCTGTGG
>JAEWAH010000190.1 GCA_023391725.1 Bacillota bacterium
ATGGATAGGCTTATGTGTAACAGTAGACAGGCCTCTGAATGCTGTCATCCTGAACGAAGTGAAGGATCTTGCTCCTGGCGCACGTGTCCCAAAGGAAAAGATCCTTCGGGCTGCGCCCTCAGGATGACAGGCGGGGGGGAATGCGAAACGCTTGTTTGACTGCTCCGGCGAGGGGAAAACCCTTGGCGCCCGCCAGGCTGCCTTCCCTATAAAGTTTTCGCAGGAGTGGTACGGGGAGGATGCCTTTTTCAAAAGGTCTCCTCACCGTTTTCTTGCCTTTTCCCGCTCCCGCCTCCCCGTCCCTGCAAGAAAATACCGCTCCGGGGCGTTTTTATGCTATACTATCATCAGGACGAGCCATGGAAGGGGGCGAAAAAGTGCCTGCGCAGATATACGAGATCGTGGCGCTGGGTGCGCGGTACTGGTTTGCCTTTCTGGGCGTCATCATTGTGTGGCGCAGCTATACCTGGCTTCGAAAAGACGCCAGGATCCGGCACAAGCGGTTAAAGCAGTTGCCGGACGCGGGGCTTGTGGGGGAACTGGTGGTACTGGCGGGGAGCGAGGTGCTGCCGCCCGGCACATCCATCCCGCTGCCCAGGGAAGGCACGCTTGGGAGCCTTCGCAGCTGTGATGTAAGCATTCCCTGCCCGGGTGTAGCCAGCCGCCACGGGGATTTCAAGTTTGTGGACGGGGTCGGATTGATTTTGACTTGTGCGCCACATCAAAGCTTCCAGGTGGATAAAGAGGAAAGCGAGCCCAAGCAAAGGGAGTGGGTCATGCACCACGGCTCCCGGCTGGTGGTGGGCGACGCACTTTTGCGGCTTCGGCTGTTCATGGGCTTGACTACCTCGCGCACGGCTGCCTTCCAGGAGGATGCACCGGCGTATGACATGCCGCCTCAGCCCGCCATGATGCAGGGGGCGTGGCGGGAGGGCGATCAGCTGCGCCGCACAAGCTACGACATCCCCACCATGGATCAGCAGAACATAAGCCCGGATTGGGAAAACGATACCATGCCCCACCGCCAGCAACTGCTTTCCTGGCAGGATACGGGGCGTTATACCTGGGAACAGGACGCGGGATATCCCCAGGATATGGAGCCGGAGGAACCGGCGCAGGAATGGCCTTATCCCCAGCAGGAGGAAGACGAGGAAGCCTCCGTTGTTTGGGAGCAGGAAGCGGCTAGAACGCCCGCACCCCGGCGCGGCCTGTTTTCGAGGAGGAGATAAGCTATGCCAGGCAACAAGCGTGATCCGGCCTGGATGCTGATCAGCGTGGTGATGCTGTTCTTTTTCAGCGCCTTTTTATTGCTCACCTTCCGCAATCAAACCATCGATCTGAACGCGCTGGCCTTGGCCGCTGCAGTGCCAGCCATGATCTTTATAGGCACAATGCTCTTGCCAAGGCTCTTCCCGGCGGACAAGCTGCTTTTGTCGCTGACGAACTTTTTGTGCGCGCTGGGCGTGCTGCTTTTGTACCGCATCAAACCTGAGTACGGCCTGAAGCAAGCGGTGAACTACGGCGTGGGCCTGGCGTGCATGCTGGTGAGCATCCTGATGGTACACAGGATCCGCTCCTGGCGGTGGCTGGCGTTCATGGCGCTGTTCATCACCCTGGGCGCGCTGGCGCTGCCGCTTGTCATGGGCACGGAAGTGAACGGAGCGAAAAACTGGATCTACATCGGCAGCCAGTCCATACAGCCCAGCGAGATCGGCAAGCTGTCGCTGCTCGTCGTGCTGGCGTACTACATGAGCCAAAGGCGGATGATCCCCTGGCTGTTCCTTGCCGGGGCCAGCCTTGGGATCTTGATGCTGCAAAAAGACTTGGGAACAGCGCTTTTGTATTACGGTACAACGCTGTTTTTGTTCTACGCCTCCACCAGCAACCTGCCGCTGACCATCCTGGGGTTGGGCGGCGGAGCCGGGGCCGCCATGGCCGGGTATATGATGTTCGCCCACGTCAAGCGCAGGATAGCGGCCTGGCTCAACCCCTGGGCGGACTATGCCAGCTCGGGCTTTCAGATCGCCCAGTCGCTCATCGCCATCGCAAGCGGCGGGCTTTTAGGAGTGGGGCTGGGCTTGGGCTCGCCCAGAGATATCCCGGAGTATACGTCCGACTTTATTTTTGCGGTCTTGTGCGAGCAGTTCGGGATCATCTTCGGGCTGTGCGTGCTGCTCATGTATGTGGCCATCATTTGGCGCGGCGTGTCCATCGCCATTGCGTCCCGTGAAAGCTTCCATGGGCTTCTGGCCATGGGCTGTGTGCTGATGCTGGGGATACAGACATTCGTCATCATCGGCGGGGTCATCAAACTGATCCCGCTGACCGGCGTGACATTGCCTTTTGTAAGCTGGGGCGGAAGCTCCCTTGTCGCCTGTTTGTGTTTGGTAGGCATGATCCAGGGCGTTGCCAGCCGCAATGAAGACCTCTTGAAAGAGGATGCTCGCCTGGCCAGGCTGGGCATGGACACCCTGTGATTTTGATACGAAGGGGGGCACAGCATGAGACAGCAGCGCATGAATTTTAAGCTCCTGGCCCTGATTCTCACAGGGCTGTTTGCATTGCTGGCGGTGTACGGCGGGTACAGCGTAACGGTGTATGGCAACCGCTGGGTCTCCCACCGGGGCAACACCAGGATCAAGGGCGCCGAGGATGTTCAAAAGGGCGACATTCTGGACCGCAACGGCGTAGTGCTGGCGGCAACCTCCAAAGACGAGCGCGTGTATCAATCCGATGCGGATAGCCGCAAAGCTGTGGTCCACTTGCTGGGGGATACGGGCGGCAATGTAAAAAACGGCGTGGAATCCTTCCAGGCCAGCTATTTATTGGGCTTTGAAACGTCGCTCATGGAGCGGGTGGCCCAGGCACTAAGGGGCCAGACGCGCAAGGGCGACAATGTGGCGCTCACCGTGGATAGTCGCCTGTCCGCCGCTGCTTATAAAGCCTTTCAGTCCGGCGCGGCAGGTAAAAAGGGCGCCGTGGTGGTGATGAACTACAGGACCGGCGAGGTATTGGCCTCGGTGAGCCTGCCGGCCTTCGACCCGAACACCAAAAAGCAGCTTTCGGTGGATGAGCTGCTCAATCGCTCCACCCAGGCGTTGTACCCCCCCGGGAGCACGTTCAAGATCGTCACTCTGTCCGGCGCGCTGCAAAACCTGCCGGATGTAATGAGCCGTACGCTTACGTGCACAGGGGCGCTACAGGTGCAGGACAAGATCATCACCGACTTTGAAAACGCGGTGCATGGTAATCTGACGCTCCGGGAGGCATTCATCAAAAGCTGCAACAACGTCTTTGCGGGCATGGCGTTGGAACTGGGGGACGAGCGGCTGCGCAAGACTGCGGAATCCTTTGGGTTCAACGATAACTTTTTATTCCGCGATCTGGTAGTGGAAAACAGCGTGTATCCCACTACCGGGCGAAATCAGGTGCAAATCGCCTGGTCCGGCGCGGGCCAGGGCGATGTGGAGACAACGCCGCTTCACATGTGCATGGTCGCGGCGGCCATCGCCAACGGTGGGGTGATGATGGAGCCGGCCTTGGTCAAAGCTATCGTCAGCGACGGAGGCGCCAAACGCAAGGAATTTGCCGCTCGCGTCTACCGCAAGGCGCTGCCCGAGGATGTGGCGGCAACCGTCAAGGACGCCATGCGCGCCGTTGTCACCTCCGGCACGGGCACAGGGGCGCAGGTGAGCGGACTGAAAGTGCTGGGCAAGACGGGTTCCGCCGAAAGCACCATGGACGGCCAGCCCGTGACCCACGCCTGGTTCGTGGGCTTTCTGGATGAGCCGGACCTGCCCTACGCCATCAGCGTGCTGGTGGAGGCCGGGGACTCCGGCGGCCGGGTCGCCGCGCCTATCGCCAAGCAAGTGTTTCAGTATATCAAAAATAATTATAGATAAGACGCCTTTCATCTTGATAGCTTGATGGCAGAAGCCTCTTCCTTGATTCCCCTCCGGTGGAGGGGTGGCGCGCAGCGCCGGGGTGGTTGCCGCAGGCTGCCTTCCGCAACCACCCCGTCCGGCTTCGCCGTCCACCCCTCCATCGGAGGGGAATAAAAAAGCCTTCCCCTTGAGGGGAAGGTGGCGCGCAGCGCCGGAAGAGGTGTCGATACACAATATTCATCATTGACACCTCTTCAGTCGCCTGCGGGCGGCAGCTAGCCGCTCGGCTTGCTCAATCGTCGCACTGCTTCGCTTTGCTCGCATTGCTCGTTTGGCAAGTCTCCTTCACACCGCCTTATTCCGCCACAGGCGGCGCTCAGCTTCGGAACGCAAGGGGAAGCCCCTTGGAGAGATGACATCAAGCTTGCTCTGCAGGCCTTTACTGCTTTGGCGAATAGCTTACGCCTCATTCCTTGGATCCTGGCTCTTCCTCTTGGGCGCGTCAGGGTTGATATATTCGATCTCCAGCCGGTCAAAGGGGATGGATTCCATAAAATGCTCCTGGGTGAAGCGGGTCTGGCCGAAGTCATCCCATTCCCGCTGATGCTTGGGCAGCCATACGGGCCGGGAAAGGTCCAGCTCCTTTAAAACATCCATCAGCGCGGGCTGCGGGTCGTCTCTTACGCATGGCGCAGTGGCCTGGCGGACGATGCGGTGGCCCGTTACGATGCGGGCCCAGAGGCGGGTCGTGGTTTGCAAAAGTTGATCCTCCTTGGCGGATAGTATACTATCATTATGGGCCAGGTCCGGCCAAAACGCAATATGCTGTATTGCCATCCCCTGCAAAGCGCGATATAATGGAGAACGGATTTCTTTTTATGGAGGATATTGCCTGGATGGAGATGACCTTTTGCCCCCTTTTCAGCGGGTCCAGCGGCAACGCGTTGTACGTGGCCACGGAACGGACGCGGCTGCTCATCGACGCTGGCCTGCCCGGCAAAGCGGTCACGGATGCGCTGGTAAGCATCGGGGTCAATCCTGCCAGCCTGTCGGCCATCCTCATCACCCACGAGCATAGCGATCATACGAAGGGCGCGGGGGTCTTAAGCCGCAAGTTTGATTTGCCCATTTATGCCACGCCCGGCACCTGGTTTGCCATGGAAGGGATCATCGGGCCTGTAAGCCGGCACAACCGCCGGGAATTTTCCCCGGAAACGGATTTTTATGTGGATGAGATCGGCGTGACGCCCTTTTCCATCCCCCACGATGCCGCAGAGCCTGTTGGCTACAGACTCAGCCACGGGGTGTTCAGCGTTGCGACAGCAACCGACATGGGCATTATGCGCAAGAATGTGATGGAGCAGCTTTCCGGTGTGGACCTGCTTTTGTTAGAAAGCAACCACGACCCGGAGATGCTCAAACAAAATCCCCGCTATTCCCAGGCGCTCAAAAAGCGGATTCTCAGCAACAAGGGCCATTTGAGCAACGAGGCCTGCGCCCAGGCGGTGCTGGAGCTTTTTGGCACCGGGGTGCGCCACGTGGTGCTGGGGCATCTAAGCGCGGAGAACAACCTGCCAGAACTGGCGTTCAGCACCGTATGCAGCGCGCTTTCCGGCGCCGGGCTCACCTGCGGCCAGGATGTGACCGTGGACATGGCCTGGCGCGACCGGGTCGGGAACGTGTATGTGATCAGGGACGGCCGGATGGAAACGGCCCAGCGCTGCGTATGAAAGGGGAAAAACGATTGTCCAGGCTGGAAAGAACCATTGGCGCGCGCAGCGTGCTCATTCTTTTGATTATCACGCAGCTGTTGCGAATGACCATATCACTCTTTACCAGCTTTGTCAGCATTGAGTCGAGCCAATCGCCTTTTGCGCAGCCGGACTTGTACTATACCTTGGTGATGCTCCAGGAGGCCCTGATCTTCGGTCTCCCGGTGTTTTTGTTTGTGTATCTGCTCCGGCCCAGGTATGTGCCAGTCTTAAAGGGGCAGATGGCCTTCCCAAGCCTTTCCGCGTCCATGCGCACGGTGTTTGCGGCGATGTTGGGGCTGGTGATGTTTGAGCTGTACGCCACGCTCTGGACGGTGGTATTGGACATGCTGGGGCTGAAATTGATAGCGCCGCCCATCCCCCTGCCCAATAATGGCGCGCAGGTCATACTGGCTGTGACGGCGGTGGCCATCCTGCCCGGAGTGGTGGAGGAACTGCTTTTCCGCGGCGTGCTGATGGAAGGGCTGCGCAGAGAACTGCCCATCAAGGCGGCTATTGGGCTTACGGCGCTTTTGTTCGCGTTTATGCATGGCTCTATCGCGGCTCTGCCAGTGCATGTGGCGCTGGGGTTCATCTTAACGCTCCTGGCGTTCCGGCAGGGGAACCTGCAGCTGGCCATGATCTATCACTTCGTGCACAACGCTACGTCTTTGGTGTTTTGCCTGTACCTGCGCAACGTGGTGCAGAGTATTGAGGTTAGCGCGCAGACGGCGGAACCGGCCACGATAACGGCGATGCTTACCGGCATACTGCCGCTGCTTGCGGTCACTACCTTGGGTTATGTGATGCTGATGCGCCCGCTGCTTACGGCTCCCCCAAAAAAGGAGACGGCCCCTGCCGCTTCCGAATTGACGGACGGGAAGCAGCGCTGGTTCAGGGGCCCGGTAGCGATCCTGCTCGTGACGCTGGGGCTTTTGATGATCCCCTGGTTCGCGCTGGAGATACTGCCGCTGTAAGGTAATTCCCCTCCAGGGGAGGGGTGGACGGCGAAGCCGGACGGGGTGGTTGCCTGTGGCGGCATACTGTACCATCCAGACCCCCTGACGCTGCGTTACATACATCAACCATCCCGACGCTGCGGGGCCTCCTCTGGCTCAATCATCGCGCTGGGTCGCTCCGCTCCCATCGCTCGTTTCGCCAGTCTCCTCCGCCTCACTTCATCCGCCACTGGCGGCGCGAGGTTCCGGAGCCCCTCCCTGGAGGGGAATCGGGAGTGCGCCTCCGAGAAAGGTTTATGATGCAAGCTGCGATCCTTTGCCTGGGAAAGCTTCGTGAAAAGCACTGGCGGCAGGCCGCGGACGAGTATTTGAAGCGGCTTTCCCGCTATGGCCGGGTGGAGGAGATAGAGCTGGACGACGAGCCGGAGCCGCAGGACGAGAGCCCGGCGCTGATCCAAAAGACCATGGAGAAGGAAGCCGCCAAGCTATTAGGCCGCGTGAAGCCGGAGGACTATGTGATCGCACTGTGCATCGACGGGAAGCAGTGGGACAGCGTGGATTTTTCCCGGCACTTGACTGACGTTCAAAAAGATCATGGCCGGATCGTGTTCATGATCGGCGGGTCGCTGGGGTTGGGAGAGAGCGCCGTGAAGCGCGCGGATGAAAAGATGTCTCTGTCGCAGATGACCTTCCCGCACCAATTGGCCAGGGTGCTGCTGCTGGAACAGGTGTACAGGGCGGCAAAGATCAGCGCGGGGGAGAGATATCACAAATAAGGGGACGAGCAATTGCCCGTCTCCTGTTTCATATATTCTCCCGAATGATATATATAAAAAGACACTTCTGGCAGGGAAGCGCGGGGTTCATGGAGAATTATGGAGCAAAATCATACTGCCGGGTAAAGCAAGAAAACATACCAGTGGCAAATCCATAGGGAGGGATGAGGTTGTACAATTTATTGATCGGCGGAGCGGCGGGCCAGGGCATCGATACGACGGCCGCCATATTGGAAAAGCTCTTAAAAAGGGCCGGGTACAGCGTGTTTACTCTTAGGGATTTCATGTCCCGCATCCGGGGCGGGCACAACTTCTGCGCCATCCGCTTTGGCGCGGATCCTGTGCGCTCTCATGGCGGCAAGTATGACGGCATGATCGCCCTCAACCAGGAGACGGTGGAGCTCCACAAGGATGAGCTGAAAAAAGACGGCTTCATCCTCTGCGATGAAAAGCTGGGTATTAAGGATCCTCGGGCCATTACGCTTAACATGGAAGAGCGGGCGAAGGCACTGGGCAATCCCCGGGTGGCGGGGAGCATCGCCGTGGGCGCGGTCCTGAAGCTGTTCGGTGAAAACCTCGATCAGGCGGAAAGCGTGTTCCGTGAGGCCGTTCGGGAGCAATATCTGGAAGTGAACATGACGGCCCTTCAGGAAGGCTACGGGCTGACGCAAAGCCGGTATAAGCATCTGCCCGGCGAGTTTGGCGATTGGATGCTGGTCAGCGGCAGCAAGGCGCTGTGCCTGGGTGCGCTGGCGGCGGGGCTCAAATTCTATTCCGCCTATCCCATGTCCCCCTCCACGCCCATTCTGGAATACCTGGCGGAAAAGAGCCGGGAAGCCGGGGTGGTGGTGGAGCAGGCAGAGGATGAGATCGCCGGGATCAACATGGCCATCGGCGCGTCGTTTGCTGGCGCAAGGGCGATGACTGGCACTTCCGGGGGCGGTTTTTCACTGAAAGTGGAGGCGCTCGGCTTATCCGGCATGGCGGAAGTGCCTTTGGTGGTGGTGGATGTGCAAAGGCCTGGCCCGGTGACGGGGCTGCCCACCCGCACGGAACAGAGCGATTTGAAGTTTGTGATCTCCGCCTCCCAGGGGGAATTCCCCAGGATGGTCATCGCGCTGCGCGATCAGGAAGATTCCTTCTACCAGACCATGCGCGCCTTTGATATCGCGGAGCGGTATCAAATTCCCGTCATCCTACTCAGCGATCAGTATATTGGGGATGCCACCGCCACGGTGAAGCCCTTCGATGTGAGCAAGGTCTCCGTGGCCCCCGTACCGACTGGAGATTGGACGGGAGAAGGGGAATACCTGCGCTATCAGTACACGAAGGATGGCATCTCGCCCAGGCTCCTGCCGGGCAAGGCAAAGGGTTTTGTCTCCGCCGACAGCGACGAGCATGACGAGCGTGGGCATATCACCGAATCTGCCGAAGTGCGCAACAGAATGATGGAAAAGCGCATGGGCAAGATCGATAAACTGCGGGAAGAATTGCAGGAGCCCGAATTCATCGGCCCGAAAAAGTTCGAGACGCTGCTTCTTGGCTGGGGGTCACTATTGGGCCCCATCACCGAGGCGGTGGAAATACTCAACAAGGACGGCAAGGACAAGTATGCCGCGCTGGTGTTTGGGGATATCTACCCCCTGCCCGATAAGCTGCTGCGCAAAAAGGCCGAAAAGGCCAAGCATATCGTGAATGTGGAGCAGAACTATACCGGGCAGCTGGCACAGCTTGTCCGGGAGGCCACAGGTATCGAATGTGAAGATTCCGTCTTGAAGTATGACGGGCGGCAATTGTCCGGTGAGGAGATTGCGGCGCTTGTGGAAGGGAGGCAGGAGAAATGAGCGAAGGGAAATTTGCAACGTATGAAACGGCCTGGTGCCCGGGCTGCGGGAATTTCAGCATCATCAACTGCTTAAAGACCGCCCTGGAGGAACTGGGCAAAGATCCGCATGAGGTGCTGATGGTGGCTGGCATCGGCCAGGCGGCCAAGACGCCGCAGTATTTGAGTGCCAATTCCTTCTGCGGGCTGCACGGCCGGTCGCTCCCGGCGGCGGTGGCGGCCAAGATGGCCAACGAATCCCTCACTGTG
>JAEWAH010000266.1 GCA_023391725.1 Bacillota bacterium
GCGGAGCACCGTCCTTGCGCAGCGAGGACGGTGCGGATGGGCCTGTGGCGAAGGAAGCGAATCGAAGGAAGCTTGCGAAACGAGTGATGCCAGCAAAGGCTCCTTTTGAAAGGAGCTGTCGAACGAAGTGAGACTGAGGATTGGTTAGTGCAGCGAGCCTTACCCAGACGACGGCGAAGCCGGAGGCTGCGGAACACCGGGGATACGCCGAGGGAGGGCCAAGGCCCGACTAGGCCCGAAGAGCTTGCGATGCGGGCCGTACCAAGCACGCCGAAGGCGGGATGGGCGAAGGGCGGCCACGGTGCGAAAAGGACGCTTGAGCGAGCCGGCTCTTTGCGCCACCTCCCCCCTCATCCGCCGCCTGGGGGCAGCACCTTCCCCTAAAGGGGAAGGCATGACGAGGAAGGCTTTTGGTTGGCTGGTTTCACGAAACTGAAAATCAAAAACCTAAATACAACATAACCCGAAAGCCAAACCATCGCTTACTCAAGAAGAACCCTTGCCTGCTTCCTTTCCCAGTACAGGGATTCCAAAGGGATATGTCCCTTTGGCAGGGGTCCAGGGGACGGCGTTCCCTGGCAAGCCTCCCCGGATCTCCGCTTACCAAAACCACCCGGCGTGAATAGAATGTATCGGGCACAAAAGGAGTGTACCGCAGGGAGGGTTATTTTATGGGTCTAATGCAATTCCTCCGCCGCCGCGCGGCGCCCAGGCCAGGGCAAAGCGGTGCGGCGCAATCGGCCTCGATGCCCGGCTCGCCGTCGGCCCCAATGCCCGGCGCGCAGGCTGCCCCCGAGATATACGGGCCGCCGCGGGAGGCCATACAAGAAACCTTTACACAACAAAAGGGCGCCATGGCCTATCAAGCGCCTGATCAAATAACAAACGAAGCAACGGAAGGGGCCAATGGGGCAGTGCATCAGGCACAGACCATGGCGGCGGAAGCGGGGCGTGAGGCGCCTAAGAAAATTCAACCCCAAACGTTGCAAAACGCATACCCCGGCCCCATGCAGAACGTGCCGCCCATGGCGGGCCCAAACGCGCGGTCCAAACCACCCAAGAAATCTGGATTTATGAACATGCTGCGGTCCATGGCGGAACGTGATGCGCAGTCCAAAGCGCAGCGGAACGCATACCCCGGATCCATGCAAAACGCGCAGCCCATGGCAGACCGGAACGCACGGCCCCAAGCGCCGCAGAGCGCAAGCCAAGGATCCATGCAAAACGCGCAGCCCATGGCAGACCGGAACACACGGCCCCAAGCGCCAATGAACGCATCCCCCGGACCCATGCAAAACGCGCAGCCCATGGCAGACCGGAACACACGGCCCCAAGCGCCGAAGAAACGCGGCGGATTCATGCAGTTCTTGCGGTCCTTGGCGGAACGGGATGCACAGTCCAAAGCGCAGCGGAACGCAAACCCCGGATCCATGCAAAGTACACCGCCCATGGCGGCACGGGATGCACAGCCCGAAGCGCCGCAGGGCTCAAACCCCAGATTCATGCAAAACGCGCAGCCCATGGCGGATAGGAACACACGGCCCGAAGCGCCAACGAACGCACACACCGGATCCATGCAAAGTGCACCGCCCATGGCGGATAGGAACACACGGCCCGAAGCGCCAACAAACGCATACCCCGGATTCATGCAGAATGCGCAGACCATGGCGGCCCGGGAAGCGCGGGTCGAAATGGCGCAACATGCGCAGGTCACAGCCACTACGCAGACCGAAGCAGCCCGGAACGCACGGCCCGAAGCGGCGCAGGCCGAAGCGGAGCATCACACAAATGCCGTGGTCCCGCAGGCCGAAGCCGTTCAAGACACGCAAGCCGTGGCCTCGCAGGCCGAAGCCGCTCAAGATGCGCAAGCTGCACCCACGCAACTCCAAACGGCTCAAGATGCGCAAGCCGCATCCTTGCAACCCCAAGCGCTTCAAACCGCGCAACCCCAGGCCCAGGGGCCCGGAACGGCACAAAATCGCCCGCTGGACCCGCTATCGCAGATCCTTGAGGGCACTGGCTTTGATTATGACAGGGAGCAGGACATTTTTTATTCCGTCGCAGACCCGTGGCAAAGAAGGCTGGGGTATTGCAGCCTGTACGACAAGTGGGCGACCCTTTGGGGCTTGGTGTATGACTCGGAGCCCGTGCGCTTTGAGTACGGCGGGAAGCGGTGGATGATCGAATTCTGGAAGGGCCAATACGGGATCACAACGGGCGGGGAGATCGGCGTGTACCAATCCGTGGGGCCGGATATCCACATCCCGCTTGTATTCCGCGGCCCGTTTTACCGCAGCGTGAGCGACCGGGATGCCCTGAGCATGGCCTTTGTGCTGGAGAAGGACAGCAAGCCGATGTTTTTGCGGGCGCACAGGCGGCACTGGTGGCTGACAGGCTTCATCCTGGGCTCGTTCACCCAACCCGCCAGGCTGACCATGCGCGCCGCGCTTGTCTTCCGCGATTATGGGCTGCGCGACGCCTTTGTTGCGGCGCTGTACAAGATGGGTTATACGGACAGGGAAGTGGTGTCGGCCAGCAACTTTGTACAGGTAACGCTGGGCAAACCCCACACCAAGCAGCCAGCCCTGCGCTTTGGCCCCATCTGCTGGCTGACGATGCGCAGGACCAGGATCCTGGTGAACATGTGTAACAAGGTCACCGGCGGCCTAAAAGACGTAGACGTGATGCTTTTGAAGCTTCAAACAACTTCTCCCCATCTTTATCAGCTGGCGATGAATATGGGCATGCAGAAGAACCTGTACAAATTCCTGGGATCCATGGGGAAATACCTGGGGACGAACTAACTATACGCATTACGAATTGTGGTGTGCCTTATGTTTTCTTATAAAACCCGCCTGGACAGGGCGCTGAGCACCGCGCCCGTCCTGGCTATTGACGATTTATCGAAAATCGTGCTGATGAGCGACTGCCACCGGGGCACGGGAAGCCTGGCCGACGATTTTCTAAAGCATCAGCACATCGACATCGCGGCGCTTAACGCCTACAACCGGCAAAAGTTCACTTATATTGAGCTGGGCGACGGAGATGAGCTGTGGGAGAACAAGGTTATCGGTGATATCAAGGCGGCGCATGAAGACGTCTTTAAGCTGCTTAAGCTGTTTTGCAAAGATCACCGGCTATGGATGCTTTATGGCAACCACGACATGGTCAAAAGATTCCGGCCCGAGATGTTTGACACCTACTGCGACGGGATCTCAAACAGGGCGGTGCCGCTGTTCCCGGGCGAAACGGTAAATGAGGCCATTATTTTAAGGTACCTTCCCGGAGAAAACGACCTTATGCTGGTGCACGGCCACCAGGCGGATTTCTTGAACGACGTGCTTTGGCGGCTGGCGCGGTTCCTGGTGCGTTTCGTCTGGCGGCGGCTGGAGATTATGGGGGTCAACAACCCCACCAGCGCCGCAAAAAACAATAAGGTCAAATCCAAGGTAGAAAGAAGGCTCGCCCTCTGGGCGAAGGAACACAATATGCCTGTGATCGCGGGGCATACGCATAAGCCCGTCCTCCCCGTGCCCGGGCAGGGGCTGTATTTCAACGATGGCAGCTGCGTGCATCCCTCCTTTGTAACGGCCATGGAGATTGAAAAGGGATGTATCTGCCTGGTGAAATGGGGGCAGATGGTGAGGGAGGATGGGACCATGTATGTAGGCCGGGAAGTGATCGCCGGGCCGTATAAACTGAAGGAATATTTTGAGGGGGGCAAGGCCTGACGGGGCGCCCCCCTCCGTCCTGGCCTCCTTATATACGTCCATTTGAGTATATGTCATGAAAAGCAAAGCGGCTGCGGACCACCCCGGCCCTGCGGGGCCACCCCTCCACGGGAGGGGAATTACCTTGCGCGCCTTTGGGCGCGTTCTTTTTTGGAATAAACGATGCCGTCTGCGTATACAATGCACCGGATATCCATGTAGCCGCACGGCCTGCTGTGACATAGACCAACCGCCCCAAAAAGAAAGGAAGGACCGGAAGATGAAAAAGGTGATCGCCCTATGCCTTGCGTGTTTGCTGCTTGCTCTCCCGGCAGCCGCGCAAGAGGCTCAAACGACCTACACACCGGAGGAACTGCTTGCCATCTGGTATCAGATCGGCGATATGCTCAGAGCCGACGGATACTATCCGTTTGAGGAACTTAGAAGGGGCGACCAGGGCCCTGAAGTGCGGATGCTGCAATTGCGCCTGGCGGAATTGTACTTCTATTCCGGGGCGGTGGATTCTAACTATGGCAGCCAGACCTTTGCGGCGATGCGGAATTCCGAATCCGTTAACGGGCTTACAAGGGACGGGATCGCCTCGGTGGACGATCAGATCGCGCTGTTTAGTATTGACGCACTGGCCTTAAGCGATGCGGGGGCTGCTCCAGAGCGCACGCCGCGGCCCGCCGCCACACCCGGCCCTACCCCCACCCCCGTACCGCCGGACGATGATACGCCCGATGACGGGGACAGCGGCGGTGGCATTAACCCCGGCCTCTTCCCCGGTGGT
Organism: Bacillota bacterium; assembly: GCA_023391725.1. GTDB lineage: Bacteria > Bacillota > Clostridia > Christensenellales > Aristaeellaceae > JAEWAH01. Next base: position 4,504 of record JAEWAH010000266.1, read on the forward strand.
TTCCACACCCTTCCTCCCGGGGTGCTGGATAACATTGCAACACCGACGCCTACGATCTTCCCTGGCCTGGGAGATATTTTTGACAACATCGGGCCTATCGGACCCATCGGACCCATTGGGCCGTAAGGGAAGCTGCTGACCAAATTTCCCAGAAACTGCGGGGAGACCGCCTTTTTCAAGGAGGTCTCCCCACCTTATGGCCTTTTCCAGCCTTCCTTCGTCACATGGCCACCACCGGAGCCGGGCCGGCCACATCCTTTAAAGAGGCAAGTATCTTCTTTTGAAAGTGGGCGTTGGCCCCAAATTCCGGGTTGGTCCCGGACCCGGCGCACACGCATGTGACCTTGACGCAATCCAGAACGCCTGCCCTATTCCCTGAAAACGGTTCAAAGACCAAGGTGGCCACGGAGCTGGCGGCCATGCGGGCGTAATACTTCTCGATCACGATCACGGTGCAATCAATGCCCAGAGGGCTTTTTATGCTGATCAGGGACACAAGTTCCCCGCAGGCACGGGCCAGGGCGATGGCCTTGGTCACCGGTACGTTCACCCAGACCGTTTTAGCCTGCGCCGCCATGCACTCCCCTCCCGCATGATGAAAATTGTTCCCCGCCTTTGTGGGCGCAGCCCACATCGCCCCGTTATGCGGTACAGCTAATGGGCGGTGCGTATCAACCACCCCAGCGCTTCGCGCCACCCCTCCACGGGAGGGGAATTAATTGAATGGCGCCGTTCCATTCCCCTCCCGTGGAGGGGTGGACCCGAAGGGGACGGGGTGTTTGAACTGCGGCGCGCCGAGTCGTCGTGGCTACTGCTCCGCGCCCAGCAGGAATTCCCGGGCAGCAGCGGCCTGGGCCTCCATATCCGCCGCCGCACCATCTTCCCCGGAGGCAGCCTGGGGGAAGCGCATCGAAGAAAGCCCCGCAAGCTTCACGCCCGCCGTGGTGAAAACCGCCTGCATCATGTCTCCAGCGGTCATGTTGGATTTTACATATACGATCATTTCCGATACAACATCAAGAAGCTTCCCCGCGTCAAGGCTCATGGCCTTTTTCATGAGCGCGCCAAGAACCGCAAGCAGACGCGCGCTGCGGCTCATGTCCTTTTTGGCCGTGGGATCATTCAGGTACGCCATCGCCTGCTCGGGAGTGACCGCCTGCAGCCCGGCCTGCGTAAAGGCTGGCGTTACCCCGTCGGGCATCAGCGTGGTCAGTTCTTTTTCCCCGATCGTGAGTTCCAGGCCATCCACGGCCTGAAAGATCTTTTGGAACCCGGCCATGTCCACCTGTACGAAATAGGGGATATCCAGCTTCAGAAGGTTGCTGACCGCTTGAAGGGTAAGCTCCGGGCCGCCGATACGGTTGGCAGCGTAAAGAGGCCCCCGGCCTTCGGGCAAAGATATCTCCGTTTCTTTTTGAATGCTCAAAAGGCGCGCCGCCCCGGTCTTAAAATCCAGCGAAGCGACCATGAGGGCGTCGGCGCCGCCCGCCTCTTCAGGCGTTTGATCCTGGGCGGAATCGACCCCGATGAGTAAAACGGTGAGGCGTTCATTCCCCGCCTCCCCCAAGGCCGCGCAGGGGGAGAGCAAAAGCACCAAAGCCATCAGAAATGCCGGGAATCTCATCTTTCGTTTCATATTTCTCTCTCCTTGTATGCCAGACTGGATATGGCAGATACATATTGGAAAGGTATTGGAGGAAAGTAGCGCGGGCCAAATCTGCGCCTCATCCGCCTCCTTCGTCGGCACCGTTCTAAGGGCGAAGCCTGAAGCGACGGAGGAACGATGGAGCGGAACACCGGCCTAGCAAAGCGACGGACGGTGGTAGGGCCTAAAGGGGAAGGCAAGCCGGGGAGGGACGTGCCCTGCACTTTCCATTCCAAGATAGTGATTCGTAAGGGATATATCCCTTAAGCGGGGTCCAGGGCGGAGCCCCTGGTTCCACTATATCCCGGCCCTTCACAAACTGCAAGCCCTGCGCGCCTTGCTTCGGCACACAAAAAGTGATTTCGCGGCACGTTCAAGCAATACCACATTATCATACAAAATAGGTTATTTTCCAGCGCTTGCCATGTCTACGAAAGCGGTTATACTGAACCTGTCCACCTCCCCCTAGGGCGTTTCTTTTCTCCCCAGGAAGCAACCCTAAGCACGCAAGGAGTGAAAACATGCAGGAAGTGACCATCAAAGAACTATGGGGCATGGTAAAAAAGCGCCTATGGCTGATTCTCGCTTTTTGCATTCTTGTGACGGTTGCCGCCGGGGTCTACTATAAGTCACAGCCCGATGTTTATACCGCAGAGGCGAAGCTGATGGTGCAGGTGGTCTATAAGATCAATAATAGCGACCAACCTTACTTTGAACCGACAACCATGATGCAGCTTGCCTCAACCGTTGTGGAAATGCTCAATACCGGCAGCGTTATGAGCGAAGCTAAGTTGCAAATGAAAGAATTAGGAGATTTGTTGCAGTATGTCTCCTTCAGTATAGATCGCATCAATGAAACGCAGATGCTGTCCTTGACAGCTACGAGCACGGATGGGGCTTTGAGCACGAGCGCTGCTGAAGCGGTTAGTCAGGCCCTAATTGACTCAGCCGCAATGTACATTGGAAAGAACACGCTAAATATTGTGGATCCGCCCACACTTCCTCAATCCCCTTCCGGCCCCAGCCGGGCGCGCAACACGATGCTGGCCCTGATCGTGAGCCTGTTCCTTGGCGTTGGCGCATCTATTGCCATCGAGCTTTTAAACACCACGCTGCGCTCCGCCCAGGAGGCGGAAAACGCGCTGTCGCTCCCGGTGCTGGCCAGCATCCAGAACTATAAGAAGGAACTGCAGCGCTTTATACAGCGCCGACAGAAGGGCGATACGCTGTTCAACGCCGTTCCCGAGGCGACCAGGGAGAACGCCAAATCCCTTGCCACCAACCTGCAGTTTACCGTCTTAAGCCGCCCGCCCAGGTGCCTTGCGGTCACCTCCAGCATGTCCGGGGAAGGCAAAAGCTCGCTGATACTGCTGCTGGCCGAGGCGCTTTCGCAGATGGGCAAGACCGTGCTCCTGGTGGATATGGACATGCGCAATCCCAGCATCGGCAAGTACCTGGGGATGCGGGGCCGCAGCGATCTGTTCGACTACCTGACAGAAACCGCCCGGCTGGAGGAAGTGATCTGCAAGACGCAAAACCCCAGCGTGTTCTTCGTGGATTCCCGCCACCGCCTGGCCGTCGCGCACCAAATGGCGGCTTATGAACGATTCGACCTTTTCCTAAGCAGCGCCCAGCAGATGTTCGACGTGGTGCTTTTTGACACGCCCCCCCTGGGCCTGTTCGTAGATGCCGCGGTGCTGGCCAACAAAATGGACGGCGCGCTGCTGGTGGTGGGCAGCGGCATGACGGACCGGGCGGTTGTCCGGGATATGGCGGGACAGCTTCACAAGGCCAACGCCAATATCCTGGGCGTGGTAGTTAACTTTGTGGATGAGCGGCGCAACCGCAAGCATTACTACGGAAAATATTACGGCCGCTACGCCGCGGAGGAGCGTGCCCAGTCCAGAAAGGAGCAACCACCTGTGTCGAAGAAAACGGCGGAGGAAGTATGATCGACATCCATTCCCACATCCTCCCCGGGGTGGACGACGGATCTGTGTCCATGGACATGACGCGCCGGATGCTGGCTGCCGCCAAGGCGGCCGGGATCGACACCATCGTGGCCACGCCGCACATGAAAAGCAAGGACGTCCCGCGCCACCACATCCAAAAAATATTCGAGTGGACAAAGACCGTGGCGCAAAAGTCCGGCATCCGCCTGTGCCTGGGATACGAGGTCAACGTAAGCGCGCTGGCGCGGTTGCGGACGGGCAGCATTGCCGATTTTTGTATCCAGGATACCAATGTGGTACTGCTGGAGTTTGATCCCGGCCCTCTGCCGCCCAACTGGGATGTGTTGCTGTGCGACCTGGTCCGCGCGGGCTACCGCCCGGTGATCGTCCATCCCGAGCGCATCCGCCCGCTGCAGAACGAGCCTGGCCTGGCCACGGAAATGCGGGGGTACGGGTGCGAATTGCAGGTGGACGCCCAGGCGCTTCACGGCCTGAATCCCTTTTTCAGTGCCCAGGGAAGGCTGGCCGGAAAGCTCATGGGCGCAGGGCTCATTGACTACATCGCCTCGGACGCCCACCGGCCCGGCCATTACAGGGACTTTGCCCAGGTTTCCAAGAGGCTGCAAACACGCTTTCCTAAAAGAGGATGGCTATTCCAGCTGGCCGATCATTCCGCCCCCGGCGCGTAAGGCCGGGATCACGATTGCATTCTTCCATTAATCCTTTTTTAGCTCCATCACAGTCATTGTCAGGCGCCGGCCAGTACGGATTGTATGACGGCGTGGGCAAGGCCATAGCCCCAAAACGTTCTCCCGGCCATTTGGACGGGGTGAATGGCGAAGCTATGTCCAAACCCCCAAACCCCTTGAGCATGGTCATAAGAGAAGCACAAGCGAAGGGTAAAGCGATGGAAAAAGCGATGAATGGAGCCGCCTTTTGTGCGGCGGAAGCTTGCTGCGTATTCTGCCTCACCGGCCGTGAGCAGTGCGTGATCCGGCAGATCGAGCAGCTTGATGACCACACGGCCCTGTGC
>JAEWAH010000304.1 GCA_023391725.1 Bacillota bacterium
CTACCTGCCCGCCTTCGGCTGAACAGAAAACAACAAACATCCCGGGGCATGCCGATGACAGGCCCCGGGATGTTTCATTTTCTGGTTTCCTTCTACCGTCCGTATTTCTCCACCAGCTCATCCATCACCGCATCCCAGCCAAGATCATACCCCATCTTGTCCGGATGGGCCTCATACCAGGCAAGCGTGCGGCGGATGCCCTCCTCAAAAGGCACGGTCGCGTGGAAGCCCGGCACGAAGGCCTTGATCTTGGTACTGTCGAAGATGGCATTTTGAGCTTTATCTCCCAGCAGTGAGTCCCGCTGCTCTGGCAGCCGCCTTGAGATAGCGTCGGAGGCGATATGCACAATGTTCGGCTCCTCATCAACCGCAGCGGCAATGATGTGCAAATAGGCGTCCCATGTCCTGCACTCGTCGCCGGTGATATGGAAGGCCTCCCCCACAGCCCGGGAGTTTCCCATCAGGCCTACAAAAGCTTTGGCAAAGTCGGTGTTGTGGGTCAATGTCCAAAAGGTCGTCCCGTCCCCCGGCACGATGATGGGCTTATGGGCCTTGAGCCGATGGATCAGGGAAAACCGCATGGGCCGGGAGTTGAGAGCCCAGGGGATCATGTTGTCCCCATACGTATAGGAAGGCCGCACGATGGTCACCGGAAAGCCCTGCTTTTGATAGGCTTCCATAAAGCAGGCCTCGCAGGCGATCTTCCCCCGGGCATACTCTGAATAAGGGTTCCCTAAAGGCGTGTCCTCGGTGATAAGATAATGGACCAGGGGCTTCTGGTAGACCGTAGCGCTGGAAATGAAAATAAACTGTGCTGTCCTGCCAGCGAAGAGTTCAATGTTCTGTCTGGCCTGCTCCTGTGTGAAAGTCAAATAGTCGCAAACCACATCAAAGCTAAGACCACTAAGAGCTGCCTGTATAGCCACCCGGTCCCGTACGTCGGCATGTATTTGACGAATGCCTTCAGGCACATCTTTTTGATTTCCCCGGTTGAGGATCGTCACCTCAAAGCCTGCCTCCGACGCCCTTTGGGTGACGGCGGTGCTGATGGTCCCCGTGCCGCCGATGATCAGCGCTCTCATATCTCTTTATTTCACCTCTTTTCTGCGAGCCCGTGCAAGGACCTTATCCTACATCATCCGGCCCTGCGGGGCCACCTTCCCCTGAAGGGAAGGCAAGGGAAAAGGCTTTGGGGAAGTTTGCTTGTATCCAGAGGATCCGAGCAAAAGTCTATCCTGCGTGGATGGATATTTTCTCCCGCAGGTCCCCTTTCCCAATATAGCAATATTGTGCTATTATATACTCATATAATGGTATCATACCGGATGATCGGCAAGGAGGGCTTTTGATGGACAAAACGCGGGAGAATATTTGGAATGTGCCAAATGCGCTAACCATGGCCCGCATGGCCCTGATCCCCGTATTCCTATTGCTCTATTGCCTTAACTTGCGCCTTTGGGCGCTTGTCGCCTTCCTTACGGCCAGCTTTACGGACTTATTGGACGGTTACATCGCCCGGCGTTTTCAGCTGGTCACCAACTTTGGCAAGCTCATGGATCCCCTTGCCGATAAGCTGATGGTGATCTCCGTGCTTCTTGCCCAAACCATCACCGGCGTCCTGCCCTGGATTGCGGTAGTGATCGTGATCCTCAAGGAGCTGATCATGGTGCTGGGCGGCGTTTATATGCTGAAAAAAGGCATCGTCGTTCACAGTGAAGCGGTTGGCAAGGCCGCGCAATTCCTTTTCATCGCGGCCATCAGCCTGTCCTTCTTCCATGACGACTTTATCGCACTGGGCATCGTGCAGTGGGATATGCTGCTGTTATGGATCTCCGTGGGCCTTACCTTGCTGGCCCTGGCTTTTTACACCCGCAGGGCGCTGGAAAAGCTGCGGGCGGCTAAAGAACAAACGGAATAGTCCTACTGTGCGAACGGGATCTTTCGCGTGCCCAAGAACACGGGGCCTTTTTCCCGAAGCAGCGAGTTGATATTTTCCCGCAAAGCCAGCGGGTACAAGCTCAATGAACTTACCCGCTCCAGATGGACCCATTCGCAGCCTGTCTGCCCCAAATCCTCGTTCATAGGCGTTTGGGGCTGTTCGCTGCGTAGGCGGCAAAGGAAAATGTGAAAGATCTTGTGCGCGTAGTCGGGATGCCTTTCCTGAAAAGCCTTATCCCAAACGATCTCCTCATACAGCGCCAGAAAATCCGAAACGGCGACCTGATACCCCGTCTCTTCCAGGCACTCCCGGACGATGGCTTCCTCCATGGTCTCCAGGGGTTCCTGCCCGCCGCCGGGGATGGTGTAGCACTCCTCCCCCGCCCTACCCCGGTATTTTACCAGCAGCAGCTTGTTTTCGTGCACGACCAGCGCCTTAGCAGCATTGCGAATGGTCATTTTTTTGCCCTCAATTCTTTCGTGTAATCCATATATCGCACATATCGCAATAAAGCCGCATTTATTGCTTTGGCGCAGCCCAGGCAAGCACCGCTTCCGCCGCCGGGCGGTTCATGCCGGGCACTGCCAGCAGTTCTTCCAGCGTGGCCTCCCGGATGGCCTGCAATGTGTGGAAGTGCTTTAAGAGCGCCTTGCGCCGCGTGGGGCCAATCCCGGGGATATCATCAATTTGACTGTGGACGCTTTCCTTGCCCCGCAGGTTTCTGTGATGGGTAATGGCAAAGCGGTGCGCCTCGTCCCTTACGCGCTGGATAAGGTGCAGCGCCGGGGAACGCTTGTCCAGGAGGATGGGGTATTCCCTGTCCGGCAGGAAAATTTCTTCCAAGCGTTTGGCCAGGCCGAACATGGGCACATTGGCTCCCGCTTCTTTCATAGCTCTTTGGGCAAATGCAAGCTGTTCCGGACCGCCGTCGATGAGCACCAGGTCCGGCATATCGGAAAACCGGCCCCCAATCAGGGGCAGCCCTGCTTCTTCCCGCTCCTTGATCTCGTCCAGGCCGTGTCGGAAGCGGCGGCCCAGCACCTCGTTCATGGAGGCAAAGTCGTTGGCGCCTTCCACCGTGCGGATGCGGAAATGCCTGTATTCCTTCTTGGCCGGCTCCCCATCGATGAACACCACCATGGAAGCTACGCTGAGGATGCCCTGGGTATTGGAGATGTCAAATCCCTCGATTCGCCGGGGCGCGCTTGTGAGCCCCAGCGCCTCCCCCAGCGCCGCCGCGGCGCCTGTGGTGCGTTCCTTAATGACAGATGCCTTGGCGTTGCGCTTTTCCAGCGCGTCCAGGGCGTTTTTTTCGGCCATCAAAATCAAGTCGTGCTTTTCCCCACGTTTGGGGGTAGAAAGCGTAACCGCGCCGCCTCGGGCTTCCCGCAGCCAGGCCTCCAATTCCTCTCGGCCCTCGGCCAGCTCCTCGCAGAGAACCTGACGTGGGATCAGGTTCCCATCCTCATAATACTGGGTCAAGAAGGCCTCCAGCACCTCGCCCCGGGGCTCCGCGCCCGCGCCGGGGAGCACAAAATGATCGCCGCCGATCATCCGGCCGCCACGCACATACAGCACCTGCACCATGGCGTCCAGCCCGTCCTGGGCGACAGCCAATATATCCTGATCCGCGCCGCTGACCTGGATGGCCTTTTGATCCTCCATAAGCATTTGCACATCCCGGATCCTGTCCCGGATAGCGGCCGCGCGTTCGAAGTTCAATTCCTTGGCCGCGGCGGCCATATCCGCCTTCAAGCGGTTCACCACATCTTGATAGCGGCCGCTCAGGAACGACAGTACTTGCTCCATCATGGCCCCGTACTCTTCCCGGGTGCATTTTTCGGCGCAGGGAGCCAGGCACCGGCCAATCTCATACTGCACGCAGGGGCGCCGGGGCGTTTTCAGCGGCAGCTCTAGGGTACAATTGCGCAAAGGGAAGATACTTTGCACCGAGTCCATCACCTGGCGAACAACCGTGGCGCCGATATAGGGGCCGAAATACTTCGCCCCGTCCTTTTCGATGCGGCGGGCCACTTCCAAGCGCGGAAAAGGCTTTTGCATATCCACCCGCACATACGGGTAGTGCTTGTCATCCTTTAGCAGGATGTTGTAATAGGGCTTGTGGCGCTTGATAAGGTTGCATTCCAGGATCAGCGCTTCCAGGTTGGTAGAGCAGAGCATTACATCAAAATCATCAATCTTCTCCACCATGGCCGCCACTTTCAACGTATGGCCCCGGGAGTTTTGAAAATAGCTGCGCACCCTGTTTTTCAGGTTCACAGCCTTGCCCACATAAATGATCTCTCCCTGCCGCTTCATCAGGTAGCAGCCAGGGCTGTCGGGCAGGTTTTCGATTTTCAGGCGGAGTTCCTCTGTCATGATGCCTCCCGCTTGCGTAAAACAGTTCGTATTATTTGATGCACTATAGACGATGGATGACATTTGTGACAGCCAGAAGAGGGCGCGACGCTCTCGGCTCCTCACTCATCCCTTCCACGCCGTCCCACTGTAGCCGAGCTCCCCCGGCGCGCGAGGGCGTCGCGGCTACGGTCAACTACCCCGTCGCTTCGCGCCACCCCTCCATGGAGGGGAATGTGTGCCCTTCCCGCTTTCGTAAAAACCGGGCAGTAAACACTGCCCGGCCTTGATCTAAGACTATGCAGTTTTTCCCGGCGACCTGTGGTTATTGTTCTTCCTCGTCCTCATCATCCGAGTCGCCGTCATCGTCGTCCTCGCTGAAGTTGGTTTGTACCACCTGGATGAGTTTGTCCATCAGGTCTTCGTCCACAGGCACGAATTCTTCTACTTCTTCCCCGTTTTCATCAGTGGAGGTGTTTACCTTCATGATGTAAAGGTCGGTTTCGTGTTCATGTTCATGCTCATGTTCTTCGCCCTGCGCGCAGGCTTCGCATTCCCCGTCTTCACAGTCGCACTCGTCTGCGGCGCCCAGGACCACATATTCCTCACCATTGTAGAAGAAGTACTCCATCACCTGCAGGAGGACTTTGTTACCCTCCTCGTCCGTGCCTTCGACGATATCCATTTCGTCATCCTCGTACAATGGAATCACCCCGCTTTCTCTGCATCTCCCGCGGCCCCCTGGCCTAGGTGCCGATGCGGATTTTCATGGTTACTTTTCCCTTGTTCCATCATGATTATACCAGAATCCCCAGTTCCATGCAAGGTTTGGGGCGAACATTTTAGCTTTGACAGCCCGCATTTTGGCGCGTATACTGTTAGTTAGGGCGCTTTTTCGTAAGGGGAGACACAGAACCGTCCTCCTCCTTGATGAGCACATTGTCCAGCATCTGCCGCATATTCTCCCGGAATGCCGATAAATATTCACTGCGCAGCTCCTGCTGCTCCTTAAGTTCCCCTTCGGTGAGACCCACCGTTTTTTTCTTTTTGGCCAGTTCGTTGATCCTTTTGATCTTGTTCTCGTTCATACAGTCATTCCTCTTCTATCAGCACCGTGCCAGGGCCCTTAAGGCGCGCGCGCCTCAGTGCATCATCAGCCTTGAGCATCCATTGGGCGGCCACCGAGTTGTTCCCGGGCATAGCGTATACGCCGCCCAAGCTCAGGGAAAGGGATTCCCCCTTCGCATCCTTCCAATCCTCTTTTGAAAGCGTCTCCCGGATGCGTAGGATCAGCATATCCAGATCCTGACGGGAGAGCCCGGAATACAGGATGATGAACTTATCCTGCTCGAACCTGCCCAGGAAG
>JAEWAH010000120.1 GCA_023391725.1 Bacillota bacterium
CTTGTATAATAAAGATATACAGCTGTATAACATGTACAAGTGAGGGATACACCATGAAGAAACTTCCGGAAGCCGAGTTCGCCGTCATGAACGCCATCTGGGCCAGCGAGCCGCCGGTGACGACCGCACAGCTCATGCGCCTGGTGGGCAAAGAAAAAGGCTGGAAGCTGCCTGCGCTCATCTCTCTTCTCAACCGCCTGATTGAGCGGGGCTTTGTATCCACCGAGAAAACGCAGAAGGAGCGCAACTATTTTCCGCTTGTTCGCAAAGAGGAGTACCTTCGGTTTGAGACCGAGGACTTTTTGCAGCAGTACCACGGCGGATCGCTCACCAGCCTGATGGCCTCGCTGGTGAATACCAGCGAGCTTACCGAGGAGCAGCTGAAGGAGCTGGTGCGATGGGCGCAGCAAAGGAGGCAATAGGATGGGTGCCTTTGATGCGACGGGCTTTCTGGTTTCGCTGATAAGCGTGTCGGCCAGCGTATCGCTGCTGCTGGGCGGGCTTGCGCTGTTAAAAGAGAAGCTGCTGACACATTACCGCGCACGCACGCTATATCAATTGAGGCTGCTATTGACCGTGCTGCTGCTGTTCCCCTGGCGGCCCGCACTATTGCTGCCCAAGATCACGCTGCCTGCAATTCCGGTAGTGGAGCCAGCCGCTTTCACAGAAGATGCATCCCTTGCTTCAACGCGGCCCGCCCATGCTTCCATCCAGGCCGATGATCCCGCCGCGCCGGGCACGGCTTTCAAAGTCTCTACTGATGATGCGGCGAAGGGGACGTCAGGCGATACGAAACAGCAAGCCGCCCTACTCCAAGGGGCTGCCCCTTTAACGCATCAAGAGACTGGCATCCCATGGGCGCAGGTGCTGTTTGCGGTTTGGCTGGCGGGAGCGGTGAGCGTATTGCTATTCCAAACGATACGGCACGCACGCTTCCTGCGGCTTGTCCGGCGCTGGCGAAGCCCTGTGCCTCAGGAAGTCCAGGCTACTTTGGCGGAGCAATGCGCTCATCTTCGGATAACGCCGCCGCCCGCCTACATAGCCCCCTGCGTGCAGTCGCCCACGGTGGTGGGGCTGCTTCGCCCGATGCTTCTGCTGCCGGAAATCGCGTATGATCCGCAACAGCTGAACCTGATGCTGACACACGAATTGATCCACTTAAAGCATGGGCACCTGTGGGGGAAAGCCCTGAGTTTAGTGACCTTGGCGGTGCACTGGTTCAACCCGCTGATGATCTTTTTGCTGCGTGAAATGGGCGCCATCTGCGAAATGGCATGTGACGAGGCGGTGCTAACATTAAACGGGCCGGAACACCGGAGCGATTATGTGGATGCCATCCTGAACGCGGCGCTGCTTTCGCGGACTGTGCGCACGCCGCTATGCTCACCACTGAACGGAGGAGTGAAACAAATGAATCAGATCAAGCAGCGAATTACACTTTTGACCCCATTTCGCCCACGCAGGATAGGCGCCGGGCTCATTGTCCTAACGCTCCTGCTGGCGCTGCTCACCGGCAGCGTGCTGGCGGACACGGCAGCGGCCTCCACCTTCGTAATTCCCGAAAGCGATTGGCTCGAACCGGCATCCGACTATATGCCGCAAGCGGACTATGATCTTTTGATGTCCATGCAGACCCCTGGCTGGGAGGAGCTATTCACCGAAGAGTATGCAGAGCAGATCGCCCCGCAATTGCCCAAACTCAAAGCGATCTTTGATTACCGCTGGCCGGTGAACCGCTTTATGCGGCACTTGCAATACAGTGTTACAGAGGCGGAAAGTCCCCATGGCGTCAGCTACAAAGTGCGGTGGAGTACAGGGTTCGGGTGGGATGAACTGCCCGGAAGCGTGCTCTTAACTTGTGAGCTCAATTGGAGATATTTGGGCGACAAAAATCTGACATGTGGTCAGCGCAACCAGCTGCTGGATGAGGCGCTCCACAGTGCAGACCGCGCGATGCGTGCGCTGAACATCGCAGAGACACAGAAGACGGATTCGATGACGGATGCCAGCAATGAATTGGGTGCGCAGCTTAACGAGATGGCAAAGGAGCTTGGCGGGAACGCACTGTCCATTTGGTTCTCAAGCGTTGACTTTCAGGTTTTTCCAATGGATGAAAGCCAGGCAAAAAAAGAGCGGCGGGAGATTCTTGCTCCCTTGACACCCGAAGGATACCGCGATCAAACAGTTGCAGATTACCAGGTGCTTTTGGAAAAGTACCAGGGGATGCCAAGTGTACAAGAAGCGATAGAAAGCATAGCCAACAAAACTGTCTTTGAAGCGTATGAGGAGTTGCGCGGATACCCAACCTATCTAAGTGGTGTCACGGTGGATCCTTCTTTGATGCCTGCGTGGACGACGCGAGGCAGAATCAGCTATATGTACCGGTTGGATTGGAAGACGGTTGATCGGAGCAGTATTACCGTAGGCCAGCGGCACGATGCGATAGTTAGGCTGATGACGCACATAATAGACGCGGCTGCCAACGCCGTGTGGGAAGCAAACGATTGGGAAGCTTTTTTACAGGCGCTGAAAGAACGTTTGCCTAAGATGGCGCAAGAGGAAAGCACCCCGGCACTTACCTTCACCGTGTCCGATGTGAAGCTGGATCTGCGGGCGCTGGCCACAAAGGAGTACGTGCACAGTTCACCGCAAAGGGCGCTCAACGCCTTCATGACCGCCTGCTATGATCAGGATACCGCACAGATGAAAGAGGTCTTGGAGCCTATCGGAACAGATGATAAGAGTGCCGAAATGCTCGCCGCCAGGGAGGAGAAACTGAAATTCCTTGTTGAGATGCACCCTGGCTATTGGGAACTTGGGGAAGCCCGGAAAGAATCAGGTAAAGACGATGTGGTGATCATTAACTTAAAGTTCTACAAATTCGGTCCTGATGACACAAGCTTGCCCGGGGTTGTAAACCGGCTGGCACAGCTTAAGCAAATCGACGGGAAGTGGTACCTGCTGCTGGAGTCGCTGCAACTTTAGTTGATGCTTCTCCCTGGAAATCGAAAGGGAGATTTGTTACGGAAAATGCCCGCCCAATGCGGCGGGCGTTTTTTGTTTGCCTGCAAAGCGCGGCTTGAAAAGCTGTCATGCCGATTTGTTTCCCATGCTCTTGTTATTTTTGAGGACCTTGACTATGATATCAATAGCCGATTCCGTTCATGAGTAAAACGAAGGGAAACTGCGATGGACAAATACGCTTGTTTGAAAGATTTGTGGGACTATCTATACATGGAGCATCCCCTTGCGCCAGCGGATGCAATCATTGGCTTTGGCAGCCACGATCAAACCATCGCCAGCCGCGCCGCTAAGCTATACAAAGCCGGGTGGGCTCCTGTGATTTTGTTTACGGGGTATCTGGGTAAGGGTACTCTGGGGGTCTTTCCAAAACCAGAGGCGGAGCTTTTTGCGCAAATTGCCATGAAGGAAGGCGTTCCGGCTGAAGCTATCTTGATTGAAAACAAGGCCACCAACACAGGGGAGAACATTCACTTTGCCAGAAGGATGTTTGAAAGCCGTGGAATGGCCCCTAAAAAAATCATTGCCGTCCACAAGCCCTACATGACCCGCCGGGTCTTTGCAGCGCTTCAAAAGCAGTGGCCGGAAGTGGAGGTCATCGTAGCCCCGGGGAATCCGTCCCTGGAGAGCTATCTGGCTGGCATGCTGGCAGACGGTGTGGAGGAAGAAGAGATCATCAACAGCCTGGTGGGAGATTTTCAGCGGATGGATACGTTTGCAAAGCTGGGCTATCAAATCCCGCAGGAGATCCCGCCTCATACCATGGCTTCCTATGAGGCGCTGGTGAAGCTGGGATATGACAAGTATGTTGTATGACGTGGCCAGCTTGCCCGCCGGGCGCGCAAATGATATAATCGCACAGGGTGATGGGATTGGAAGACAGGCGGCTTAACAAATACATTTCCGACAGCGGCTACTGCTCGCGCCGCGAGGCCGACCGGCTGATTGAAGAAGGTAAAGTGACGGTCAACGGGCGTGTAGCGAAGATCGGGGAGAGGGTCCCCACGGGCGCCCGCGTCATCGTGGAAAAGCACCCCATAAGTGGTGACGGCGACAAGGCGTATCTGGCGGTATACAAGCCGGAGGGCATCGTGTGCACCGCCGATCCCCGGGAGCCCATGAACATTGTGGACTACATCCATTTCCCCGGACGTATCTATCCCATCGGCCGCCTGGACAAGGACAGCGAGGGACTGATCCTTTTGACAAGCGACGGCGATATCGTAAACCGCATCCTGCGCGCCTCGGGCAGGCACGAGAAGGAATATGAGGTCGCGGTGGACAAGCCCATTACACCTGGGTTTCTTGACCGGATGAGCCGCGGCGTGCCGGTCTTAGGGCAGGTCACGCTTCCCTGCCGCGTGCGCAAAACCGGCCCCGGTACGTTCCGTATTATCCTTGTGCAGGGGCTGAACCGTCAAATTCGGCGCATGTGCGAATATCTGGGCTACAATGTCGTCCATCTGCGCCGCATCCGCATCATGAATATCACATTGGGCGGCATGCGCCCCGGCAATTGGCGAATGCTCACGGATGCCGAACTGAACACCCTCCTGAAAAGCCTGGACGCCGGGGGAAGCAGCGCGCCGGAGGAAGAAGAATAAGCTGCAAGAAGCAAGCAGACCTGCCGCATGGGCAGGTCTGCTTCATTTCTACATAACGAACATATTTATTCGGGCTTGATACAGCTCATGCCGAGCGCAGCGTAAGCTCAAACGTACATCCGCCGCCGTCGGTGTCCGAAAGCTTCAAGGTACCATGCATTTGTTCTGAGAGCTGCTTGGCAATACTCAGGCCCAGGCCGCAGCCGCCATCTTTGGAACGGGCGCTGTCCATTCTATAAAAGCGGTCGAATATGCGGCCCTTGTGC
>JAEWAH010000158.1 GCA_023391725.1 Bacillota bacterium
ATGGACGCCCCTTTGCCAATCACATATTCCGTGGAGCCGCCGCCGATATCAATGACCCCGCATCGCATCCCGGAAGTGGCGCCAAAAAATGAAAGCGCCGCTTCGCTTTCGCCGGGCAGGATTTTCAGCTCAAGCCCTGTCCTTTCCTGGATCAGTCCGCTGAATTCCTGTTGATTCCCGGCATCGCGCACGGCGCTGGTGGCAAACAGGTCAAGTGCATCCGCATGGAGCTGCAATGCCTTTTCCTGCATGGTGACAATCGTCGCAAGTGTCTTTGCCATGCTTTCCTGGCTTAGGTTTCCCTGGCTGTCAAGCCCGCCAAAAAGCCTTGTGCCCTCCCTGTCCCGAAGGATTTCCTTTATTCTTTCACCTTGGATATCAGCGACCAGCAGGCGGATGGAATTAGAGCCGATGCCAATGACCGCAGCCCGCACGCGCATCCCCCCATTCCCAAATATTAAGGCTTGTCCCCTTCACTTAAAACCTGCAGCTGGGGCGTCTGTGCCCCATCGCCATACAGCGCCTCGGGGTTAGTGATCACAAAACGCAGCTCACCCGGTTTCAGATACCCATACCGTGTTCTTGCCTGATTTTCAATATACGCGTCTGTACCCGCCGCGCTCAATTCTGTTTCCAGGTCCTGCTTTTCGTTTTTAAGCGCGGCCAGCTCAAGGCGGCTTTGATCCTCTTCCTTGGCCAGATTCTGCATGGTTGCTTGAATTTTATGATTGCCCACGGAAAAAGCAACCCCGATCACTGCCAACAGCACGAACAAAGTCAGGTAGCGCATACGGCGACGCGGCTGCTTCATGGCCAGACACTCCCAACGCATTTTGTAATCTTATGTATTCGCCGCTGGAAGCTTACTTCCTGCCTGCCTTTTTTGATTTTTGTTCTTCTTTTTTCGCCTTCCTCACCGCCTTCGCCTCGCGTGACCGCGCCATGGCTTCCGCAATCGGGTCACCGATCCTCTTCGTATAAAAGGCACCTATGCTCAGAAGCAGCCTGCGCAGGCCAAGCAGGTACAGGATGCCGCCGCATAGAAGGCCCAGCAGCGCATATACCCGCAAGCTATTTTGCCCCGTCATCACCAGCACCAGCGTGAGCGCAGCCCCTGCCAGCAGGAAAAACAGAAGGTCTGCCAGAAATACCGGCGCCTTCTTCCCGCTTTTGCGCACAAGCCCCAGCACGTCGTACACAAGCCCCAATGCAAGCCCCAAATAGACCATCCCCAGGAATACCCATGCCTGGCTTTGCGTTTCAAAAAACGGCGCCATACAGTTTCACCTGAATATGCGGCGAAGCGTGCCCCCGCCCTTTTTTGTCCTTACGCCTTCCTGATAGGAAACGGAGTCGATGCTACCATCCATGACCAGGCTCCCTTCCTCCAAGGTGAACCGTGCGATGTGCAAATTCTTGCCAGTGATGACCATCTCCCCGCCGGCTGTCTCAAGCACCACTTCTTCCTCATGGAAGCTTTTCACGTCACTGACCCCGCTTAAAACTGCACGGCTCCTGTTCTCCAGAGTAATCCCGTGGGGCCTTGTGTCGGCCCCCTTTCCAGAAGCGCTTTCCGTGCGCGTCTCTTTCATGCCTGACCCTCCCTTATTCACGCTCTTTACCATATATATGCTGGAACCTTGCCGGTCAGAAGCATGGACGTTGACAGGGACCCTGTTTTCAGATATAATTGCGTAAACCTATATATTAATTTTGGTTTACGGAGTGATGAAATGGAACGGCAAAAGACGAAATGCCTTGCCATGGCTGCCCTGTGTACCGCATTGATGGCTGCGGGTACGTATCTGCGCTTTCCCATACCCGGACTGCCCGTGCAATTTACCACACAGACGCTTTTTGTGCTGATCACAGGGCTCATCCTGCCACCCGCCTACAGCGCCGGCGCTATCAGCGCCTACGTCCTCCTAGGGATCATTGGTTTTCCCGTGTTCACCCAAGGCGGCGGACCGCAAACAGTGCTGACGCCGAACTTTGGTTACCTGCTTGGCTTTGTGTTTGCAGCATTCATTACATCCTGGCTTTTCAAGAAACTCAAAGGAAAGCGCTTTTCCATACTGTTGGCGGCGCTGGCGGGCGTCCTTGCGGTATATGTCATTGCATTGCCGTATGCGGCCATTATTTCCTCGCTTTATCTTCAAAAGCCTATTGCCCTGAACGTGCTTTTAACCGGATACTTTTTAGCATTTTTACCGCTGGATCTGGCAAAAGCCGTAATTGCGTCAGCAGTAGCAGCACAACTGCGAAAAGCACTAAAGTAGCAGCAGCCAAACGTATACAAAAACCCGCCTTGTTCAGGCGGGTTTCTACTTTATAAGGATATGCTTACCCCACGGAATCGGGCGCCGGCTGTTCCTCTTGCACCAGGAAAGGCATCAGATTCAGAAGGCCGGGCTGGCTGATAAGTGTCTGCAAAGCCCAGGCCGTAAGCTCCTCCTGGGTCATCTGGTTTAGGGGGATGGCTTTGGACGCGTCCACCGGCTGGAAGGTCCAGGGCGGGGTGGTCTTGAATTGGCCGCTGAGCTTAACATTCGTATCTCCGCTTACAAATGATACGCCAGTCTCAATGGCGGTGGAGGCGTTGCGCGCCTGGCTGCTTTTGAAAAGCGCAGACAAAGACAATTTGGCCGGGATCGTAAGGATGTACTGGGCCTTGACTTCTTCCGTCGGCTCCGCCGCAAGATGGCTCCAATCCGGGGTGAAGTCGATCGCCAGTTCATAGCTTTCGTTGTTCTTGCCTTCCGCGTCGGTGGAAGATGCTTTGGTATAAACGGCCTGATAGCCTACAGAAAGCGCTTTGCCTTCATATTGAGGAAGTGTCGCATCCACCTGCCAGTTGGGTATTTCTGCGGGCAGGTAGCGAATAACCCCAGCATAGGCCTTCACATTCTCCTCTTTTGTTGCAGTCTCATGGAAACTGAAAGTAAAATTCCCCTTCTCCTCCTCAATTGTGCAGGTCAGGGTATCTCCTTCCTGGGCCGCCGACTGGGTCAGGGATATGCGCTTCATCCCTTGCACAGCACCGGAGAAAGGCAGCGATACCGCTGTTTCCAGCACCTGGCCCAGGGTGGAGACACGGCGCGTCAGCAGGATATTGCCGTCCAATGGCAGAGCGTCCACCGCCTGAAAGTAAAAGCTTTGCAGAGCAGGATTCAGATACAGGTCCGCCTGATCCTGGGATACTTGGGCCCACAAGAGCTTTAGCAGCGCCTTATCCGCCAGCAAATCGATGAGCAGCTGTTTAAGTTCCGCCTTGAAGGCGGCCACGGGTATCTGATACTCATGCTTCATCACCGTCAGGCCGTTTGCATCCTTTTCGGATACCGGCTGGGTGGCGAAAGCCTGCATCCACAGATCCACCTTGGTAAGGTAAGGCGCGGCCGCCGCGGTAAGCTGCGCGGCTGCATTTGTATCTTCGGGAGAGAGGATGTTCTTCAGCGCCGTATACCAGGGAGTATTCGCAGTTTCGTCCTTGCCTTCAAGCAGATAGGATAAAAGCGTTTCCCAGCCGCCAGGCAAAGCATATATCTGCCCAGAAGCTGCGGATGTGTCCAGCACCAGCGCGTCTTCCGCCTTGTACAGCGCAGCCTTAAAGATCTCCGACCCGCCGCCCACAAGCGTCAGCAGCAGCTGGCTTTGCTCCTTGGGGGCAATGTACTGCACATCCATTTGAAGGCCATCATATCCGGGAAGGCCCGAAAGCGTCAAAGTCCCCTTCAGCCCGGAGCCTGCGTTCACCTGCTTTTGCATCTTTTCCGGCAGGGTGAATTCCGTTTGCGCCATTGCGCCCAGGGCGGGCGTAAAAGCCAACAAGCACGCGGTTATAAGCGCCAACCATTGCTTTTTCATCCTAAAACCCTCCCCGGTCATTGATCCGTTAGATACCCCAATATTTCCTCCCAGTCCGACTGGGTGATGCCCTGCAAAATCAAGGCCAAGGATTCCGGGGGAAGCGCCGCTGCCGCCTGCCAGATGGCCTGGGCCGCTGCCAAATCCCCTTGCTCCCTGAGCGAGGAAAGCTGTTCCTCCCCCATCCCATCCATGGACAGGGTTTGCGCCGTCTTTTCAAAGGCCGCGGGCGCGCCCTTGTCCGCCAGCAGGGAAAAGCTTATATCGCCCTGGACATTTTTCTCCTGGACCCACTTGACGCGGACATTGCCCTTGAGGGAGACTCCCCCGTCCTGAAGATACGCCATCAGGCTGGGCGTAACAGTCATCGTTTCATCGGTACCGTCCGCCAAAGTGTGCCATTGCTCGATCTTCCCTTCCAGGCGCTGGTTGTCCTTTGCAATCAGGCAGGCAAGATCCCCATTCCAACGTGTCCGCTCCATCTTCTTGTTCAGGGTATTCCTGATATCCAGGCTGAGGGAAAGCGTATTTTTTGATTCGCCGTACTTGCCCTCGGCCTTGCCGGTCACGGTAAGCGCATCGCTTCCCTTCACGGCGGGAGATTTGAGGCTTATGGTTTGGACGGTCTTCTTTTCTGTGGCGGAAAAGCCCCAGAGAAAACTGACCTTGCGGGGAGTAACGTCTTGAAATCCCAGCGTGCCTTTCAAGGCAAAGCCCATGTTCTCCCCCTGGGCCGACTGGTACAGCGTGACCGTCGCGCTTCCCGAAAGGGTCATGGAGCCGATCAGTTCCCCGATCCCAGGCAGGGGCAGGTCCGCTGAAAGGAGCATAAGGGCGCTTTTGAGAATCTGCGCGCTCTCTTCCGGCACGGTATACACCAGCGCCTTTTTGGCGGAACCCACCGAGGCGATAGAGAAGGAAACCTTTTTCTCCTGAACGAATGGCGCAAGTCCCGCCAGCGCTTCCGTGATCTTGCCGGTCAGTGCCCCAAGGTCGGGAATGTCGGTCACCCAGGAAGGGACAGCATCATCCTCCCCAAGGAGAGCAGAAAGCGGTGATCCACTTGCGGCAGACAGCGTGATCCCCGGCAAAAAGGAGGCCTGGGCCAAGGATTGGGAAGCTTCCGCACGCTCGGCGAAGGAAAGCGCCGGGGTGTCGCCAATAAGAAGCTGCGTCTGGGTCGTTTCCCCGTCCGGGCCCCGTTGGTAGAGGATGTTGGCCTTGATGTTTTCCAGCAGGCTGTTCATGTTGATGACCGTCTGCTCACCGTAAGGCGAAAGCTCATGAAGCGCCGCCGACAGGGTAATGCTGGCAGGCTCGCTTCCCTGGACATTTGCAAGCCATTGCGTGAACATAGGCGCCAGAGAAGGCTGCTCCTGCGCAAGGGCGGGGCTAAACATCATCAGGGCCGCCATCATGAAGCCGATCGTTCTAATTGCCAGGCTGCCCAAGCTCCGTTTCATCATCTGTCAAAATACTCCTTCGAGGCCTCGCTAGTATCTTACATGAAATGGACGGATGGAATGTGAGAAAACTTGCATCAGCTGGATATTTCTTCGCCTTCTGTTAAGGTGTCCGCAAAGCCGCGCAAGGCGTCTTCCAACTCCTGCATGCTTTGAGCTGCATTGGCTGCAACTCTCATCTTCGCTGCGCCCTTCAGGCCGCTTACGTACCAGGCCACATGCTTGCGCATCTCCCTGACCGCAACAAAGGCTCCTTTCCATTCCGCCATCATCCGGGCATGCCGCAAGGCGGTCTGAACACGCACTTGAAGATCGGGGAAAACGGGCTGCTCTCCGGCTATAAGGGCGCGTACCTGGGAGAATATCCAGGGGTTGCCCATGGCGCCCCGGCCAATGAGCAGGCCGTCGCAGCCTGTATGGGAAAGCATGCGCAGAGCATCCTCCGCACTAAACACATCCCCGTTGCCGTATACGGGGATGGATACTGCCTGCTTAACCTTTGCTATCCAATCCCAATCAGCCTTGCCGCCATACTGCTGAGCGCGGGTGCGACCATGGACCGATATGGAGTTCATGCCTGATTCTTGCGCGATGTGGGCCAGCTCCAGGACATTGATGGAGGTTTCGTCCCATCCCAGGCGCAATTTTACGGAAACCGGGATGGAAACTGCTTTTGCCACTGCCTCCATGACCTGGCCGGCCAGCGCCGGTTCCCGCATGAGAGCGCTTCCTTCCCCCGCGCCGGCCACTTTGTGGGCCGGGCAACCCATGTTGATGTCCACGCCGCAATACCGCCCGCTTTTTACGAGCTGGGTGGCAGCCTCGGCCATGATCTCCGGCTCCTTGCCAAAGATCTGGACGAATACTGGGCCTTCATTGGGATGGGTCTCAAGCAGTTGAGCAGTGGCTATATTCCCGGGAGGCGCGCATTTTAAGCCCATGGCGCTGACCATTTCGGTATAGGCAGCGCCGCAACCCTGCTCAAAACACAAAAGGCGGAAGGGCCAATCACTAACCCCCGCCATGGGGGCCAGCCGAATTGAGGGCGCAGGCATATCAGTCCTCCGGCGCCAAGGGGAACTGGGCCATGCGGCACACGGTCTCCCCGTAGGGCGTGAGGGTCAGCGTCAGCGCCTCGCCCTGGGTCTCGGGCTGGATGGGCGGCATTTGGGGCCGATCACCCTTAGCGGTCCAGCCGGGGATCTTTTTAAACACGGCTGCGATTTTCAAACTTTCTTCTTTATCAGAAGCAGCTGGAAGCACGGCCATCCTGTCATTAGCTGACAAAGCAACCTGCCACAGGGTTTGTTCGCCGTCCACGGAAAGGGCCATCAGCAGCGGGCCGTATTCCACCGCCGCGCTTTGATGCTGCCAGCGGGTGAGCCTGGGCTCCATGGGCAGGGATACGCCGATTTTGTCCCCATCCTGCCATGTGCGTTCCATTACAAAGAAACTGCCGGGCTGGGCGCTTTGCGCTCCTTCACCGTTTACCTGGATGCATGGATCAATGGCCCAGGCGGGAATGCGCAGATGAAGCGGGAAGGCCACGGGCTTTTTAATATGCAAAGTAAGGGCCACTTCCCCATCCCCGGGATAGTTCCCGTCCACATGAATGGATATCGCCGTGCCGCCTACCTTCCAGCGCAGGGCGGAGGTTGTATAGCCCATCAGCGCAAGGCCCTCCCCGGGAGCGGCCATCCACAGCCCCGCGGCATAGCTTGTCATGCCTTTCAGCCAGGCGTCCACCCAGGGGCCAAGCTGGGCGGCGGGCGGATTTTCTGTGGGGAAAGGCCCGTTCACCCGCTGGATGGGATGGACGCGGCCATTCTTTTCCATGGCGGGCAGCACGTTCAAAGCGATCTTTTCCCAGGCGTCGGCAAACGCAGCGTCACCCTGGGTGCAAAGAAGCTGTTCCAGGGAGA
The DNA here is from genome assembly GCA_023391725.1 of Bacillota bacterium. Lineage (GTDB taxonomy): Bacteria > Bacillota > Clostridia > Christensenellales > Aristaeellaceae > JAEWAH01. The sequence continues at coordinate 7,253 of JAEWAH010000158.1, forward strand.
ACATGGCTTCCGCTACCGCCCGGCCATCCATGCCGCAGGAGGGATCGCCGCCCATCAGGGAAGGTTCCGCGGCAAACAAACCATGGGCCGTACCGTGATATCGCAGCACTTTTTCCAAGCCCGCTTTCCCGGCTTCCTTTTCCTTGCTGCTGCCGGAATACCTGGCCAGAAGGGCAGGTGTCTTAAGACCCCTGGCCAAAGCCAGACCGTCGGCCATGATCCGCTGCTTTTCATAATAGGTCCTGGTCCCCTCATCAGGAGAAGACAGACCCTTTTTCATCTCTTCAGGTGAAATGTGCTTTTGAAAGGACCGGGTGACAGGAAAGGTATGAAAAAAACCCGTCCAATCCAGGCCCAGCGACCGGAGCTTTTCCAGAAGTTTCAGAAGGAAGCCTTTCCCCGTCCAGCCGTAGAGCTTTAAGGCGGCGTATGCATAC
>JAEWAH010000179.1 GCA_023391725.1 Bacillota bacterium
ATGCACGCCGATGCGCCTGCGGACACGGTGGCCGGAATGCCCATGCTGGGAACGAAGGGAAAGTCCCTCGTGATCGGAGAAGTCCCCGCCATCATGGTTTCCCCTGGGTGTTTGAGCGATACAGAAACGATCATACTGCATATGCACGGGGGCGCGTACGTGTCCGGTGGGCTGCTCCAGGCACGTGTCCTGGCCAGTCAAATAGCTGCGGCCAGCTGCCTGAACGTGATGACCTTTGCCTATCGCCTGGCGCCGGAACATCCTTACCCTGCACAGCTTCAGGACGCCTGGACCGTTTATACATACTTGCTTGACCAAGGGTTTGCCCCCGAAAACATTGCCTTAACCGGAGAAAGCGCAGGTGGCAACCTGGCGCTGGCCTTGGCGCTGAAATTGAAAAAGGAAAGTCGGCCTATGCCCGCCTGCCTGGCGCTGATGTCGCCCTGGGGCGATGTGGAGCTGACGGGCAAAAGTTATCATGAACTGCAGGGCGAGGACCCTACGCTTGATTTTGATGCCATCCAGAAAGCCGCCCAGGATTTTACTGCGGGAGACGCCGGCCTTTTGCGCGACCCCATGGTTTCGCCCATCCATGCTGACTTTACAGGCTTTCCGCCGGTGCAGATCCACGTGGGCACCAAGGAACTGCTCTTAAGCGACGCCGAAACGTTGGCGGATGTGCTTCTCCGTGACCAGGTGCAAGTGACGCTGATGCGCTGGGAAGGCATGTGCCATGTGTTCCAGGTATTCGGCTTCCCGGAAAGCCGCATGTCTATGAAAGCTATCGGCCAGTTTTTGAGGAACCAGCTTTACGCAAAAACAGAGGCTTAGGGGGCGGGGGCGTAAGCGGAAAGGACTTCCCGGTTTATATGCAGGCCACAGCGGATGATACCAGCACCGCCGCAGCCAGGACGATCGCAATCCGCCTGCCCAGGCGCTGCCGGTAATGAAGGAACTTTTTTTGCAGCTGCCCAGCGGAGGCATACCTTGCACGAGGGTCAAACTGCTCCGGCGCGGCGGTCATGGCCGTTCCCATCACGATGGTATCCAGCGGCTTTTCGGGATCGTGTTCCTAGACGGCGTCAAAGTCGATGAGGTGCAGGGTATCATCCGGCGAGAGATGATGTTTTGCGGAACCATATAAAGTATGCCGCCTGTATAGCACAGGCTGCGCAGGTTATCGACATGCTATATGCTGATAGCTTTTTATGTCATGCTTGATGTGGTACGATGAAAGCAATCACAAATAGGAGGCAAAATAATGAATGGTATGAATGTTAATGTTGGTGTATGTTTGTTTGTTGAAGACATTGAAAAAATGGTTTCGTTTTATAGAGATATCATGGAATTTGAGACAGATTGGGACGGTGGATTATTTGCTGAGTTTAAAACAAAAAGTGGTCCATTATCATTTTTCATGTATGACCGAAAAAATTTCGCAAGTGCCGTAGGTGAGTCTTATTACCCTCCGAAAGGAATTAACTTGACAATGGAAATAGGTATTTGGCTACCTAGATTTTCAGATGTTGACATAGAATATGAGCGATTAACGGCACTTGGAATAAAGTCACTTACGGGAAAACCTGAAACCTTCTCATTTGGTATAAGAAACTTCTATATTGCAGATCCTGAAGGCAATCTACTTGAAATTGGAAGTAACAGAAAATAAGAATAGATTCAAGCCATAAGTCAACAATCTTTGCAGCCCGCATAGCACAGGCTGCATTTTTTGCGCTATAATCGTTTCATGCCCTAAGCATTAAAACATTTCAACGGGTGAATCCACATATTATCTGCATATCCAGCATACAGCAGCGCCGGGTACCCCACGCATCCTCCCTCGGGATTGCGCTGGCAGCCCGGCGCCTTTTCATGCGCAGAAAAATCAGCGGACGCCCGAGATATCCTTGATAACCTCCCCAGCCAGGATGAACCCTGCCACCGCGGGCACAAAGGAAACGCTGCCGGGCACCTGCCTGCGTATGGTGCAGTTACGCTTGGTTTCTGGCGGGCAGATGCAATGATGCCTGCAGCTGGTCTCCTCCGTTTCGATGGGTTCCCGGACCGGCTCTTTGGAATAAACCACTTTCAATGAGGGGATACCGCGCTTGCGCAATTCCGTGCGCATAACACGGGCCAGGGGGCACACGGAGGTCTTATTGATATCAGTCACCTCAAAGCGGGTAGGGTCCAGCTTATTCCCCGCGCCCATGCAGCTGATGATCTTTACATTAGCGGCATTCGCCTTTTCCACAAGCTTTAATTTGGCAGACACTGTGTCAATGGCGTCCACCACATAATCATAGCCGCTTATGTCAAACTCGTCCGCGTTTTGAACCGTATAAAATACCGGGAAATCCTGCCCCATAACATTGGGGTTGATCTCCAGCATGCGCTCCCGCATCACGGCGATCTTGGGCTTTCCCACGGTCTTGCGAGTAGCGATCAGCTGCCTGTTGATGTTGGTGAGGCATACGCAGTCGTCATCGATCAAATCAATGGTCCCGATGCCTCCCCGGGTCAGCGCCTCTACGCAATAGGAACCAACGCCGCCCACGCCAAACACCGCCACCCGGGCGTTTTTAAGCTTTTCAATGGCTTCCTTGCCAAGCAGCAATTCCGTTCTGGAAAAAGCGTTCAATGGCTTTCACCGCTTTCCGGGAATAGCTCATTCATCTTTCTATTGATGGCATCCTCATTCACCCGCATGGCGGCAATGGTCTTTTCCACCAGTTCCTCCACCGTTAAGTTCAGCATTTGGGCTCCCTGCTCGATCACCTGGCGTGAACAGCCCGCGGCAAAGGCAGGAGTCTTGTACTTTTTCATGGCGGATTTAAGCTCCATATCCGCAACAGACTTTGAGGGCCGCATCCTGGCCGCCGCGCCAAGAAGGCCTGTGAGCTCGTCCACAGCAAAGAGCACCTTCTCCATCTCATGCTCAGGCGCGATGTCAACGGTGAGCCCATAGCCATGGGAGGCGCAGGCGTGGATGATCTGCTCGTCGATCCCTTCCGCCATCATGATCTCCTGGACCTTTAAGCAATGCTCATCAGGGTACATCTCAAAGTCCAGGTCGTGCAAAAGCCCTACGATGGACCAGAATTCTTTTTCTTCCTCATAGCCCAGAAGCTTTGCAAACTCCTCCATCACCCCTGAAACCGTCAGGGCGTGTTGAAGGTGGAACGGTTCTTTGTTATAGCGGCGCAAAAGTTCCCAGGACTGTTCATAAGTAGGGCGCATGGTCTTCCTCCCGGATAAAAAACATTCCAACTGATAGTATATACAAAAATCCCCCGGGAGAAAAGGCCCGGGGAGGATTTGGCGATATTTTGCCTGCACTTACGCGTTTTTCTGACCGGAATCATACGGGAACTGCACGGAAAAGGTGCTGCCTTCCCCGGGGCGGCTTTTTACCTGCATCTGCCCGCCATAATTCTGCGCGATATGCTTTACAATGGACAGCCCCAGCCCTGTACCGCCAGTCTGCCGGCTGTGGGATTTGTCGATGCGGTAAAACCTTTCGAAGATCCGCATCAGGTGCTGCTCCTCCATGCCGATGCCGTCGTCCTCCACCGACAGGAAGTTGTCCGCCAAATGTATGGTCACATGGCCGCCGGGCTTTCCATAGCGGATGGCGTTGTCCACCAGGTTATAGAGCAATTCCCAAATGTCCCTTTGGTTGGCCGTCATTTGCCCCGCCCCGTCCATCGTCACGTTGATCCCCCGGGCGCGGGCCAGGGGCTCCAGCGCCTGGGAAACCTCCCGGGCCAAGGGCTGCAAGGCAACCTGCTCCCTTTTTTCCACGAGCTTGCTCTCGGCCTTGGACAGGCGCAGGATATCATTGATGATATTCAAAAGCCGGTCGCTTTCCGATACGATGCGGTTTAAGTACTGCCGCTGCTTTTCATTGTCGGATACCATGCCCCCAGCCAGAAGCTCCGCAAAGCCCTTGATGGAAGTAAGCGGCGATTTGAGCTCATGGGAGGCGTTGGCCACAAAGTCAGTGCGCAATTGCTGGGTTTTTTGCACTTCTTCAAAATCATATTTGAGCTTTTCGATGAGATAGCTGATATTGTTAAGGATGGGCTGCACCTCCGGCTCCGTCACCCCGGCCTCCGAAAGCAGCGGGAGCTCATCCCCCTTGCCCAACAAAAGCTGGTTGATACGGATCAAAAGGCCCGTGAGGCGCTTGTTCAGCCGGTTAGCAAAGAAGCTCACCGCCAGTAGCACAATCAAAAACAACACTGCCACCACAGGCAGCAGGAGCCACACAAATTCCATGGTGGTGGATGCGGGATAAGAAAGACGCAGGATCAGGCCTTCCTTGACCCTCTGGGCGGCATAGATGGTGGCGATCCCGGTGGTAGAGCTATTGCGGGTATCCATGCCCACCTGCCCTGCAAGCGCCTCTACGATCTCCGGCCTTCCGGCATGGGATTCCATGGTGGCGGCGTCCACCATGCTATCGGAAAGCACCCGGCCGGTCTCATCCAAAAAAGTGACCCGGAGCTTTTCATCAGCCGAGGCAATCTGCCCCGCCAGCAGCTTCGGATCGCTTTGCGCCTGCGGCATCAAGGCGGCCGCAGTATGGAGCATGGCGCGCAAATTCTCTTCTACAGTCTCACGCTGAGACCTGTTGAACACAGCCACGCAGCAGGCAAGCAGCGTAAGCATGATGACCAGCGCACCCAGGTAGCTCAGGCGCTTCACATACCGCTTCATGGATTCATTCCTTCTTCATGCGGTAGCCGTAGCCCCGCACGGTTTCAATATAACGGGGATTGTCGGCGCTGTCTCCCAGTTTCATGCGCAGGGAACGCACATGAAAATCCACCGTCCTTGTAGTCTCGCCGCTGAAATCATATCCCCACACGTTTTCCAGGAGCCTGTCCCTGCTGACAACAAACCCCGCATGGCGGCAAAGATATTCCAGCAGCTCAAACTCCTGGTGGGTAAGCTTCACCGGCGCCCCATCCTTGCGCACTTCCTTTTTGTCAAAGTCCATGTTCAAGTCTTTCAGCCGCATCACGCTGGAGCCTTCCTCCGTGCGACGCAGGGCCGTTTTCACCCGGGCCTGCAGTTCCAGCACTCCAAAGGGCTTGGTGATGTAATCCTCCGCGCCCATCTCCAGCCCGCGCACCTTATCGATCTCCTCACCCTTGGCGGAGAGGATGATTACGGGGATGGATGCGGTCTCCGGCGTTTCCTTCCAGGTTTTCAAAATGGACCAGCCATCCTTGCCGGGAAGCATGATATCCAGCAGCAAAAGCTGGGGCGGATCCAGCTTGAGCTTTTCCCACAGCTTGTCCCCGTCAGTCAAAAGCGCCGCCTCGTGGCCCGCGGCTCCCAGGGTTGCGGCGATCAATTCGCCGATGTTTTCATCGTCTTCCACAATGAAGATCCTGGCCATCGTCTTCCCCCTTACATCCTGCCGGAAACAGCATTAAAGAATCTGGCGGTTCTTGTGCTCGCCGGTCATGGCAAAAATCACCCACTCGGCAATATTCTGGGCGTGGTCGCCGATGCGCTCCAGATATTTGGCGATCATGAGTTCATCCATTTTCCTGCTGGAGCAATTGGGGTCCTTTAATATATCCTCCACCAGGTCGCCGCGTACCTGCATGAACAGGCGGTCGACCTCATCGTCGGACTCGATGACCGCGTCCGCCAGCATGGTATCCCCAACCATGAAAGCGCGAATGGATTCATTGACCATGATCACGCATTTTTCCGCCATGATGTAAAGCTGGGCCGGCCTGGCATTGGGTTCCTCCCCCAGATGCAAAACGATCTCCGCGATGTCTGCGCACTGATCGCAGATGCGCTCCATGTCGGTGATCATTTTAAGCGCCGTGGAGATCACTCGCAGATCCTTGGCCACCGGCTGCTCCGAAAGCAGGATCAAGAGGGATTTGCGCTCGATGGACAGCTCCAGCTCGTCGGCGATATGGTCATTTTCATAGACCTGCCGGGCCATGCTTTGGCTGCCGGTGCGCAGCGCCTCCATGGCGTTCCCCAGCGTATCCTCGATGAACTGGCTCATACGCCTTAATTCTTCATTTAATTCTTGCATTTCCCGCTGGAATTTTGTGCGCGTCATCCGAACCTCCCTGTGATATAGTCCTCTGTTTTGGATTGCTGAGGACGGGCAAAGAGTGTGAGCGTGTCGTTGAATTCTACCATTTCGCCATGGAGGAAAAATGCTGTCTTATCAGAAATACGGGCGGCTTGCTGCATGTTATGCGTCACGATGACGATGGTATACAAGGATTTCAATTCCATCATCAAATCTTCGATGCGGCTGGTGGAAATGGGGTCAAGTGCGGATGTAGGCTCATCCATCAAAAGCACTTCCGGTGAAACCGCCAGGGCCCTTGCAATGCATACGCGCTGCTGCTGCCCACCGGAGAGGCTGATGGCGCTTTTCTTCAGCCGGTCCTTTACCTCGTCCCAGATGGCCGCCTGCTTAAGGCTCTTTTCCACCAGGTCGTCCAAGTCTTTCTTCTTGCGAATGCCGTGGGTCCTGGGACCGTAGGCGATATTATCGTATATGCTCATGGGGAAGGGGTTTGGTTTTTGGAAGACCATGCCCACCCGACGCCTCAAATCCGAAACTTCCAGATCTTGATAAATATTTTTGCCATCCAGCAGCGCTTTTCCTTCTATTTTACAGCCCTCCACCAAATCATTCATGCGGTTGAGGGTTTTCAGAAGCGTGGATTTGCCGCAGCCGGAAGGGCCGATCAAGGCAGTAATCTCCTTCTCCGCAATGGAAAGGGATACGTTTTTCAGCGCTTGCAGCGAACCATAGTATAGATTGATGTTTTCAAGTTCAATTTTCACCGAACTTCCCTGCTTTCTTGCTAAAATACCTGGGGTCACGTGGTGTGCCCCGGGGGGACGGCCGGAACCAAAATGAAAAACGCCGCCTTATCAGGCGCGGCCCCTGGGAGGGCGGCCCCTTCACAGCAAGCGGGGCGCAGCGCTTGGTGGACGTTTCTGCTGATGGCGGTAAGGCTAAACAGGGTCATGGCAGCCAGCAACAAAGCCTGCGCATTGCTCCCGTCCCCCATAATACGGCCGGCAAGAGCGAGACAAATGCATGACGCCGCAGCCAAAAGGAGCGAAGTCTGAAAGGACGGCGCCTTGCCTGCTTGCTTCAGCCACATGCGTTTGCTCATGATGCTTCCGTTCCCCGCGCTTTCCTTTAAACATTTATACATTTGAACTATATAAGATTTCTGTTCATGTTCTGCAATGGCATTGTAAGATTTGTGCGAGAAAGGCAGCTTTGCAAAAAATACTACAATATTCGACGCAAGCTTTCCGCCACCACGTGAAGGCGGATTTATGAAAGGAGCTGGGCCTTTTCTCAGCGATGAAGGAACCGATCCGCACCTATACCCGGATGCCCCAGGCCGTAAAGTCTGCCCTCAAGGCTTCGATGTCCCCCGTGAACACATGGCCTTCCATACCGAGCCTGCGCCCGGCCGCCACGTTATCGGAATTATCGTCAATAAAAAAGCATTCCGCGGGATTCAGTTTATATTTGTCAAAAAGGATTCGATATATCTTCTCCTCGGGCTTCACCGTCTGATAAAACGCTGATACGACGTCGCCGTCAAAATACTGTAAAGCCTTGAAACTGTCCCTGTAATCGGAGAAGCGAACGCTGGCGTTGGACAGAAGGAAAAGCCGATACCCGTTTTCTTTCAAAGCCCTAACGATCGGGAGCATTCTCTCGTCCTCCGGCATGTATTCATGCCAGTGGGCAACGATTTCATCCAGGGGCTTATGGAGCCTTTCGGGAATACGCTTCCTGCACTCCTTCACAGCCTCCTCATAGGTGACTGTTCCCCGATCCAGGGCCCGCCATTCCTCGTGACCAAACATCTCCCTGAAAATAATCTGAGCATCTTCATCGCTATCTACATAAGGCAAAATGCCGCGCATGGGCGCAAAATCCCGCAAAACGTTCCCCATATCGAAAATGATGTTCCGGATCATGGCTGCCTCCTTGGTAATAGATACAACCATTATACCTTATCCGTTAAGTTTTGCGAAGCGTGGGCATGAGGTGTGCCTTTACCGGAAACACTTCCGATTGACAAAAACAGCCGCTTTGCTATACTCAAATGGAAATAGCCATGATCGGGGGCATTCCATGCATCTGTTTGACGTGATCGGGCCGGTGATGATCGGCCCATCCAGTTCCCATACAGCCGGAGCCGCCCGCATAGGCCGGGTTGTGCGAAGGCTTCTGGGCGCCCAGCCCGTGCAGGCGGACATTGGCTTTCACGGCTCCTTTGCCACCACCTATCAGGGCCACGGCACAGACCGGGCGGTGGCCGGGGGTCTGATGGATTTTGATGTGGACGATGCGCGCCTTCGGGACAGTCTCACCCTGGCCCGGGAAGCTGGGCTGGTGCTGCGCTTTTCCCCCATCCAGCTGCGAAACGCGCACCCCAATACCATCGTCATCGACGCCCGGGCGGCGGATGGACGGCGGATCAACGTGCAGGCTGCCTCTATCGGCGGCGGGAGCATCCGCATCGAGTCCATGAATGGGCTGGAAGTTGGCTTTTCCGGCACGGAAAACACCATTGTCATCCAGCACCGGGACGCGCCTGGGGTCATCGCACGGGTGAGCGGGCTGATCGCCGAGCGGCAGATGAACATCGCCACCATGCAGGTCTTTCGCAAGCACCTTGGTGCGGAGGCCGTGATGGTGCTGGAAGTGGACGGAAAGCCGCCCCGGGAGCTGCTGGATGCTTTGCAGGCCCTTCCGGAGATCACCTCTATCGCCTTCCTTGAAAAGAGGTAATGTATTATGGAATATACCATGTCTGAATTGATCGCTGCGGCCCAAGGCTCCAGCATCGCCGCCGCGGCCCGCGAGGCCCAGGCCCGCGAGGACGGCGTTTCCCCCCAGGAGCTTTCCCAAAGGATGGCCTATCATCTTCAAATGATGCGCGAATCCGTCAAGGAGGGGCTGAACCCGGAATTGCGTTCAGTGTCCGGCATGGCAGGGGGCCAGGCCGCGCGGCTCCACACCCAGCTTTTACGGGGCGAAACGCTGTGCGGGAGCGTGGTTGGCAAAGCCACGGCCTACGCCCTTGCGGTGGCAGAATGCAACGCCTGCATGGGCAAGATTGTAGCCGCGCCCACCGCCGGCGCCTGCGGCATCCTTCCCGCCGCGCTGCTTGCCGTGCAGGAAGAAAAAGGCCTTTCCGATGAGGCTGTAACAGATGCCTTGTTCACCGCCGCCGCCGTGGGCGGGGTGATCGCCCAGGAAGCCACCATTTCCGGTGCGGAGGGCGGCTGCCAGGCAGAAAGCGGTTCCGCCGCCGCCATGACCGCCGCCGCCTTGGTGGAGCTCATGGGTGGCACGCCTTCCATGGCCGCCGACGCTTGTTCCTTTGCGCTCATGAACAGCATGGGCCTGGTGTGCGACCCGGTGGGAGGACTGGTGGAAGTGCCCTGCGTGTTCCGCAACGTTGGCGGCATCGGCAACGCTTTCACTGCCGCCGACATGGCCCTCTCCGGCATCCTTTGCCCCATCCCTCCGGACGAAGTTATTCTTGCCATGAAAGAAGTGGGCGACGCACTTCCTTCCTCCCTTCGTGAGACAGGCGAAGGCGGCTGCGCCAACTGCCCCTCCATGCGGGCAAGGTTTGTGAGGTAACCAGGGAGGCGCTGCCTCCCTGGACCCTCCGCCAAAGGGATATATCCCTTTGGAATCCCTATTTTATAAAAAAGTAATACTACCTAAAGCCCTGTCCTGCGGGCTTTTTTCTAACTACGAAATAATCAGGCTTCCTCTTGACACGGACACCGTGTCGTACTTTATGATTGTCTTGAAAGGAAGTGCAAACACAGTTGAATCAAATGCAGGTCGTAAGTACCGTATCGAAAAACCTTGGCATATCAAGCCGTATGCTCCGTTATTACGAACAAATCGGCTTGATCAAGAGCCAGCGCATGGAAGATTATGCGTACAGGGTTTATGATGAAAATGCAATACGCCGGCTTCGTCAAATCATTATCTTGCGGAAACTTCGTGTTCCTGTGAAACAAATCCGTGAGATTTTCTGCAATAGTGATGCCGTGAGCGTGATTGATATATTTGAGCGCAACATAAGTGAATTAGATGAGCAGATTACAGCCGTATCAACCGTTAAATCTATTCTCAGCCATCTTGTTCAGGAGTTGCACGAAAAAGCAAATATGCGCTTACAGCTCGATTATCTTGGCGATAGTTCTGTGTTTGCCATTGTGGATAGCATTTCCTTTCCCAAAAACACATTACAGGAGGAAAAATCAATGGATGACCTTAACAAAGCAAATGAAACTTTAAGTAAGTTGGACGATAAAAATGTGCGGATCGTTTATCTGCCGCCTATGACCGTAGCTGCTTCTTACGCTTCGGGGGAGTTTGAATGGGGTGTGGGGCCGGAAGCTACCAGCAAGATTGAACGATTTGTGTGGGAAACTGGACTCTTAAAAAACAAACCCGATGCAAGGGGGATGGGTTTTGACTGTTCCAGAGAAGACCTAAAAGTAAGTGTTGAGGGGACTACAACAGCATATGAGGCATGGGTATCGATTCCAGATGATATGGAAGTTACGGCCCCATTAACAAAAAAGACCTTTGGCGGAGGTTTATATGCCGCCCATGTATTAAGAGATTGGAATTTTCAAGCGGACTGGCGTTTGCTTACCGAATGGGCAAAAGCAAGCGAAAGATACGAAGCGGACGATGGGCGGCCATGCTTTGAGGAAGTGTTAAATTATTACAACCTAATGCAAAACGGCGCAAAAATGGAAGATACACAGCTTGATTTATTGCTGCCTATCAAAGAGCGATAAAATGAGTGCATATCACAGGTGAAGTAAACCTGTCCAATGCACCGGATATAATCCGCTTTACTGCGTGCCGTCAAAACATGTAGTATGTATGGTGCATTTGCGGTTTGCTGGCAGTATGGTTTTTTCGATACATAGCTATACTGGGGAGAATGAAAAACCTTCGCTTTTAGTAAACGGTGATTTAGAGGGCTGTAAATGCAACAAACCAAGGAGAAGGGAGGCCTCCAAAAGGCTTCCCCTTGAGGGGAAGCTGTCGCCCGCAGGCGACTGAAGAGGTGTTACGATCGTCGTCGGCACCTTCCCCTCAAGGGAAGGCTTTTGGTTGGCTGATCTTACGCATCCGAAAGTCAATTGCTTGAGTAAAAAACCCAAAGCTAAATCATCGTTTATTTAGGAAAAAAGTTGTCACCAAAGGCGCAGAGAAAGTCAAAAAGCCCGCTCCCCTCAACAATGGGAAAGCAGGCTTTCTAATCATAATCCCACACCGGGACTCCAAAGGAATATAATTGGCTGGCTCAATCGCGCTGCCGCGCTAACCAATCTCAAGTCTCGCTTTACTCGCCATTTCGGAGGGTAAACGCAACCTCATCTGCATACCAGGGGGAGCAACGAGGGGGCCGCAGCCCC
>JAEWAH010000207.1 GCA_023391725.1 Bacillota bacterium
GACAGCATCCTCCCCGCCATTGAGCGGGGACTGATCCGCTTCATCGGCAGCACCACCGAGAACCCTATGATCGCCATGACCCCCGCCATTGTCAGCCGCTGCCGGGTCTTTCAATTCTTTCCCCTCACCAATGAGGAAGTCATCTCCGCGCTTCAAGCCGCCCTTTTGGATCAGGAGCGTGGGTACGGCGGCCGGGCGGTGGAGGTCTCCCGGGAGGCGCTTATCCATTGGGCGCAAGTGGCTAATGGGGACGTGCGCGCGGCGCTGAATGCCTTGGAACTGGCGGTATTGACCACCCCGGCGGATGAAGCGGGAGTGCAGCGCATCGACCTGGACGCCGCGGAGCAGAGCATTCAAAAGCCCATGCTGCGCTGCGACGAAAGCCTGTATTACGACATGCTCAGCGCTTTTTGCAAAAGCCTTCGCGGTTCCGATAGCGACGCCGCCCTGGCCTGGTTCGCAAGGCTCGATTACGCTGGGGTGGACCCCAGGCTTATTGCCAGAAGGCTCATCGCCCACGCCAGCGAGGATGTAGGGCTGGCTAATCCCATCGCCATGCTGGAGGCCGCCGCCGCCATGCAGGCGGTTCAAACCGTGGGCATGCCCGAGGCCCGTCTGCCCCTTTCCCAGGCCATCATAGCCATCTGCGAAAGTCCCAAGTCCAACAGCGTTGTCATGGCCATCGATGCGGCCATGGCTGATGCGCAAAAGGGCGGCTTCGGCCCGGTGCCGGTGCATCTGCGGGATACCCACTACAAGGGCGCGGATCGCCTGGGCAGCGGGGAAGGGTACAAATATCCCCATGACTTTCCCGGCCACTATGTGAAGCAGGAGTATATGCCCCCCGAGGTGCGGGGACGTAAGTACTACCTGCCCAGCGATCAGGGCCACGAAGAAAAGATACAAAAAGCGAAGGTCCTTCGGGACAAGGATGGAAAGCCATGAAGAAACAGGTGGAGATCAAAAAGGCGTCGGTTTATGCCGTGGCCATCAACAGCGTTCAAATTGCGCTGGTGTTGGGCATTGCTTTGTACCTGTTTTTAAGCTCCGAGCAGATCCATCAGGCAGCCATCCGCCTCGTTGTGCTGGGCGCGGCCGTCCTGGTCAGCTGGGGCGCCGTGGTCGACATCCGGGAGGCCATCAGCACTTCCCGCATTCTGGACCGTTTCTCTTCTATAGAGGAGTCTTTTTCTGACCTTACGGAGCTCAATAATACCTTGCGGGCGCAGCGCCATGATTTTCTCAACCATCTGCAGGTGGTTTACAGCCTCATGGAGATGGAGGAATATAAGGAAGCGCAAGAGTATATCGAGCGTGTCTACGGCGACATCCGAGCCGTCAGCCGGGTGATGCGCACTGCCAACCCCGCCGTCAACGCGCTGCTGATGGTGAAGCTGGACGCCTGTCAAAAGCATGGCGTCCATGCCGATCTGCACATCGCCAGCGCCTGGAAGGACCTTTCCATTCCCGATTGGGAAATGTGCCGGGTTCTGGGCAATATCATCGACAATGCGCTGGATGCCATGAAAGAGACGAAAAAGCCCGTCCTCACCATCGATCTTTCCGAAGATTTGAAGACTTTCCGCTTCGCCGTGGCCAACAACGGCCCGGATATCCCGCCGGAAGATCAGGAGCGCATTTTTCACTCCGGTGTCACCACCAAAGCGGAGGGGCATGGCATGGGGCTTTACATCGTGCGCGATACTTTGCGGGAAGCCGGCGGGGATATTTCGCTTGCAAGCGGCGATGGGCAGACCGTGTTTTCAGGCTGGGTACCCAAGGGCTCAGGGGCTCCGGAGATGGCTGGCAGCGTTTCTTCATGAACGTAACAAGACGCAAAGATTACGTAAAATGGTTGACATCTTAATAAAATTGTAATAAAATGATGGAGCATTGGAAGAATAGAGTTGCGTGTGCGCTTTTTATAAAGGACGCCGCGGATTCCACAACCGAGGGGTGAAAGTATGAAACAAACCAAAAAAATCACTCGTTTATGGAAGCGGGCATTTGTTGTCGCGCTGACTTTTATTTGCCTTGCGGGGATGCTCCCCTGGCCGGCGCTTACGACCGCCTCTGCGGCTGATAAGATCTATGGGCAGGTCACGGATGATAATGTGAAGGTCCGCAAAAGCGCCTCCACCTCCGCCGACTGGTGGTTCAAACTGCCCAAAGGCTGGGTATCGGAAATTCTTGATACCACGACCAAGAGCGGCGTCACCTGGTATAAGGTATACACGCACGGGCCGACCCAGGGGACCCGGTCTTATACCGGCTATATCCATGGCGATTTCTTCAAGCAATTGACAGCCCAGGAACAGGAAGACTGGCTGAAAAACCCTGTGCAGCCCGGCGTGGGCGTGGTCGGCGCGACGGCGACCCCGAAACCCGCAGGCGCGACGGCCACTGTAAAGCCCGGCTCTCCTACACCAATGCCGGAACATTCCGACTTTGGCCGCATCAACAAAGGCGGCGTCAATTTCAGAGAAAAGCCAAATGGCCCGGTGATCGGCAGGCTGGAGAACGGCTACATCGTGGAGCTTTTGGAGATCCCCGCCTACCTGACGGAGGACTATTGGTTCAAAGTCAGGTATAATGGCGACACCGGTTATGTCCAGGCCCAGCTGGTCACCATCCTCACCAAGGAAGAGGCGGAATATTATCAAAACCAGACTCCCTCATCCGGCTCGGACACCGCTTATGGCTACATCCGGCTGATAGATGATGGGATCAACCTCCGGGACGCTCCGGCCGGGAAGATCCTTGCCCGCATCGATGGGAAGCCTGTGCTTGCCTATTTAAAGGCTCCGGTCACCAAGAGCGGTGTCACCTGGTACTACGTAAAGGCGAACGGCCGGTACGGCTATGTGCATGGCGATTATGCGAAGCTTGCCGACTCCTCCGGAAATACCGCTGCCCCCACGGCAACGGCTTCACCCGCCTCTGGAGCGACGGCTACTCCTGCGCCGGGCACAATTTATGGGTATATCAAGTTGACGGATGAAGGGATTAACCTCCGGGACGCTCCGGCCGGGAAGATCCTTGCCCGTATCGATGGGAAGCCCGTCCTGGCCTATTTGAAGGCCCCGGTCACAAAGAGCGGCGTCACCTGGTATTATGTGAAGTCCCAGAACCGGTCTGGCTATGTGCACGGCGGCTATACAAAGCTGGTGGATGCATCCGGGAACCCCACTTCCACTACACCCTCCAGTTCAGCCACGCCCGCGCCGGTAGACGCAAAAGGGTACGTACAGGTTACAAAGCCCTCGGCGAATCTGCGCAAGAGCATTGCTGGGACCGTGATATCTACAGTGGGCGATGATACCGTATGGCCGATGGTTTCCGGGGCAGTGAAAAGCGGCTCCTATACCTGGTTCCCCGTGGATGTGAACGGACTTAGGGGATTCCTGCGCAGCGACGTGGCCTATCAGATGTCGCAATCCCAGGTGGAGGCGTACTTAAATGGCCAGGGTGTGCCCACGCCCACGCCCAAGCCCACAGCCACGCCTGGGCCCAGCAAATATGTGATCACCACCCTGGATAAGGTAAACCTGCGTGTTTCCGCTTCCAAGGACGCAAGGTCTCCCTACAATGTGGTGCTTGGCACCGTGTTCCCCTATACCAGTTCCACCACGGTGTCAGGCTCCAAGTGGTACAAGATCACCTATATGGACAGCGCCTTGTGGGTGCTGGGCAGCTGCGTCAAGGTAATGAACACCCAGGAATATCAGGATTGGCTGGATGCCCGGCCCACGCCGACCCCCACGCCCACGCCGACTCCGACCCCCAGGCCCGAGGATTTAAGCGACATGGCAGAAACAAGTGTCGACAACGTCCTGGTCCGCGCCTCCGGCTCCGCAACCGCCAAACAGGTGACAAAGATCTATGAGAAGGGGACCATCTTGACCCTGACCGGCCCCAAGACACAGAGTGGGAGCGACACTTGGTACGCCGTGAAGCTCAAGTCCGGCACAACGGGCTATATCCGCGGGGACCTGCTGCGCATCTACACCAAGGATGAAAAGGAAGCCTACGAAAAGATCAATAATCCCGGCAATGGCGGGAGCGGTGGATCGCCGGAGGCTAGCTACGAAACGCTGCGCAAGGGTTCCACGGGTGAAGCCGTCAAGGCGCTGCAGACCAAGCTGAAAGAAAAAGGGTTTTTCAAAGGAACCATCAGCGGTACTTACGGCACCGATACTGTGAACGCCGTGATAGCCTTCCAGAAGTCCAAAGGCCTTACGGCGGATGGCGTCGCGGGGCCCAACACCCAGCATGCACTGTTCGGGAC
>JAEWAH010000282.1 GCA_023391725.1 Bacillota bacterium
ACGCAGCCCAATGTGAAGCGCATGCCCAGCAGCGCGAACATGGGGAATACGTCTACCGAATTTTTCATCACAAAAAAAGAACTGCCCCAGATCAGCGAGGCGGTCAATAGCGCCAGTTTGCTAAATATTGGCCGATGCTTCATAAATACCTTTCTCCCGGGCTCTGCCTCCGGGACCCCCGCAAAAGGGATACATCCCTTTGGAATCACGAGCTATCATTATATACCTTAGATGTGTGCAAAACCATCCTACAATTATGATGGAGAAGGGCTATATGGAGAGAAGACCTATAATGCGGCACTTCATCCGGACATGGTATGCTTTCTTCCCGCCTCATCCCTTCTCTTCAAGGGGAAGGAAAGCAAGCAAAGATTTTTATAGCACGTCCCGTCATTCTCCCCCCAGGCATGTGGCGCTGCCTAAGCCGCCGCGCCATACGATTTACCTTCTCCAGTATAGGGATTCCAAAGGGATACATCCCTTTGGCAGAGGGACCGGGGGAGGCAGCGCCTCCCCGGGCTACCGGCGGGTCAGCGAACCCAACAGCCCCCGGACCAAAGAGCGGCCCACTTCCCGGCCCGCGCCGCTTAAAGCGCTGTTGGCGAGCCGGCCCAACACGGAGTCGTTCTTGCGGGCGCGCTGGGCACTCTCCTCCCGCAGTTCGTCGGTGCGCTGCCTGCGTTCCTGAGCTTGGCGCTCCTTTTCGGCCTTTTGCATTCCTTGCGTTTGGCGGGTATTCGGCATGGGTGACGGGGCCATAGGGGGTGCGGCGGGGATCATGCGCCCGGAGGCGTCTTTTTGAAAGGGCATCATCTGCTGAATGTACTGGCCGCTGGCGGCGTCGTAGACCAGCACCGGCATCATGGCGGGCTGGGCGGGTTGGGTGGGTTGGGCCGGTTGTACCGGCAGTGGCGACATGGTGGGGATCTGCTTTTGCACGTATTGACCCGTGGCCGCGTCGTAGACCATAAAGCCCATAGCAGGCCGGGGCGCAGCGGCGGGCGGCGGAACAGGTGCGGCCGGGACCGGTGGGGCAATCGGCACAGGCGCGGGAATTTGGGCCCGGCCGCTTTTGAAAGTATTCGCCAGCATTTCATAGGCGCTTTCCCGGTCCACCATTTCATCATACTTGCCCGCGAAGGGGCTGGTATCGATAAAGGTCCGCCGCAGATTCGCATCGATGGCGCCCAGGGAGGACTGGGGTGGAAGGATGGTGGCCCGGGCCGTCACCCCCGGCGCGCCCTGTTCATCCAGAAAGGATAACAGCGCCTCGCCCGTTTTTAGCTGCGTGATGGCCTCCTCCGTGTCGAAGGAGGGATTGGGCCTAAAGGTTTGGGCCGCAGCCTTCACCGCCTTTTGGTCCAGCGGCGTAAAGGCGCGCAGGGCGTGCTGCACCCGGTTGCCTAATTGGCCAAGAACGCTCATGGGAACATCCGCCGGGTTCTGGGTGATGAAGTACACGCCCACGCCCTTGCTGCGGATGAGACGCACCGTCAGCTCAATCTTTTCCATCAGCAGCTTCGGGCAGTCGGTGAACAGCAAATGCGCTTCGTCGAAGAAGAACACGATACGCGGCTTTTCGCTGTCCCCCTGCTCGGGCAAACTTTCGTACAGCTCGCTGAGCATCCACAGCATAAAAGAGGAATACATGGCGGGCTTCAAAAACAGCTTGTCCGCCGCCAGAATGTTGATATTTCCCCGGCCTTCCTCGTCCGTGTGCAGCCAGTCCGCGATCTCGAAGGCCGGCTCGCCGAAGAATACGTCCCCGCCCTGATCCTCCAGGATGGCGATGGCCCGCTGGATGGCGCCGATGGTGGGCTTGGCGATATTCCCGTACTCCAGCGTGTAATCCCCCGCACGCTCGCCCACATACAAAAGCATGGCCTTCAGATCCCGGATGTCCAGGAGCGGCATGCCCTCGTCGTCCGCCACCCGGAAGAGGATGTTCAAAACTCCGGCCTGCGTCTCGTTCAGGTTCAGCATCCGGCTTAGGAGCATCGGGCCCATCTCGCTCACCGTGGCCCGGAGCGGATGGCCTTGCTCTCCATACACATCCCAGAAAACCGCGGGATATCCTTTGTGGGAAAAGCCTGGAACGCCCGCCTCCATGAGCCGTTGGGCAATAGCCTGAGAATGCTCGCCCGGGCAGGAAAGACCCGCCAGGTCGCCTTTCACGTCGCTGACAAAAACCGGCACGCCAAGCTCGGAAAACCCTTCCGCCAGCACTTTCAGCGTTACGGTCTTGCCCGTGCCCGTGGCCCCGGAGATCAGCCCGTGGCGGTTGGCCATCTGAGGCAGCAAAAAAACCGGCTCCCCGCCAGTACCTACCCATATCTTTTGTTCGTACAGCATCTCCGTGCCCTCCTTTCCAATATCATACAACCTTCTGCGGCTGTGCGTCAACGGGAGAGGGGACGAGATACCGGGTCAGCCCGACTACCCTTTGATAAACGATGATTTAGCATTGAAGTTTCATAGGAGTGATGTGGGCATCGTCCCCTACGGTCAACCACCCCGGCGCCCCGGCGCCACCCCTCCTCTGGAGGGGAATCGGAAGGGCTCGCCTTGCGGTTCTTCCCCGGGTCCAGGGCCCGTAGAGGAAAGCAGCGACTGATCGTAGGAGGCGATGCCCACATCGCCCCTGGAACCGCACCGCTAAATCATCGTTTACTTTAGGGGAAGAAGTCATAGGGCGCCTAGGCCTCGACGCGCTGCAGTCCAATTCTTTATTTACTCCCTCCGGCGCGAAACTCTTTTGCATGACGATAGCTTTCTTCGAAGAAAATCTGTAGGGGCCTCTTGACAAAGGAAACAGATGGTTTACAATAAAAAGGTCAAAGATAGTCAAATGCGATCCTCAAGAAGGAGGGATGTTATATGAACACCGGGAAGTTCACCCAAAAGACCATGGAGGCATTGAAGCAGGCCCAGAGCATGACACTCACTTATCAAAACGTGCAGGTGGAGCAGCTCCATCTGGCGTATGCGCTGCTTTCTCAGCCGGAAGGGCTAATCCCCCAATTGCTCAGCCGCATGGGGATAGACGCCAATTTGGTCACCGGGGCGGTAGAAGAGGTCATTGCCAGGCTTCCAAAAATGTCCGGCCCGGGCCGGGAGCCGGACAAAATTTACGTCTCTCCCGATGTGGAGCGGGCGCTCCTGGCTGGGGAACAGCGGGCGGGTCAAATGAAGGATGAATACCTGTCCGTGGAGCACGTGTGGCTGGGGTTGATGGATAAGCCTGACCGGAGCCTCAAGCCCCTGCTGGACAAGTTCGGCATTAAGCCCGACGCCTTTTTGCAGGCGCTGTCCGGCGTGCGGGGGGCTGCCCGGGTAACGACCGACACCCCGGAGGATACCTACGACGCTTTGGCCAAGTACGGTTCCGACCTTACCGCTCTTGCCCGGGCGCAGAAGCTGGACCCGGTGATCGGCCGGGACAGCGAGATCCGTAATGTCATCCGCATCCTTTCCCGGAAAACGAAAAACAACCCCGTACTTATTGGCGAACCCGGCGTGGGCAAGACCGCCATCGCCGAGGGGCTGGCTTTGCGCATCGTTCGGGGCGACGTGCCCGAGAGCCTTAAGGACCGCAAGCTTTTTTCTTTGGACATGGGCAGCCTTATCGCCGGGGCCAAGTTCCGGGGCGAGTTTGAGGAGCGCTTGAAGGCCGTGCTGGCGGAGATCAAGAAAAGCGAAGGCAAGACACTTTTGTTTATTGATGAGCTGCATAACATCGTGGGCGCGGGCAAGGCCGAGGGCGCCATGGACGCGGGCAATCTGCTAAAGCCCATGCTGGCCCGGGGTGAGCTGCACTGCATTGGCGCCACCACCCTGGACGAGTATCGCAAGTATATCGAAAAGGACGCCGCGCTGGAGCGCAGGTTCCAGCCGGTGATGGTGGATGAGCCCACGGTGGAGGATACCATCTCCATCCTGCGCGGGTTGGAAGAGCGCTATGAGGTATTCCACGGCGTGAAAATTCAGGATGGCGCACTCATCGCTGCGGCCACGCTATCCAGCCGCTACATCACCGACCGGTTCTTGCCCGACAAGGCCATTGATTTGATCGACGAGGCCTGCGCCATGATCCGCACGGAGATCGACAGCCTGCCTGTGGAATTGGACGAGATCTCCCGCAAGATCATGCAGATGGAGATCGAGGAGGCGGCGCTGAAAAAGGAGCAGGACGATCCCCTATCCCAGGCACACCTTGCCCAATTGCAAAAAGAGCTTTCCGACCAGCGGGAAGAATTTAACCAGATGAAGGCCAAATGGGAAAACGAAAAGGCCGCCATCGCAAAGGTGCAAAAGCTTCGGGAGGACATCGAGCGCTTAGGCGGGCAAATCCAACAGGCCGAGCGCAATTATGACCTGAACCGCGCCGCGGAACTAAAATACGGCGAGCTTCCCCGGCTGCAAAAGGAACTGGCGGAAGAAGAGGCCATCGCTGAAAAGAACAAAACAGGCCAAAGCCTCTTGCGCGACAAAGTTACCGAGGAGGAGATCGCCAAGATCGTGGCC
>JAEWAH010000297.1 GCA_023391725.1 Bacillota bacterium
TTCTGAGCTGGACCGGCAGAAGGCCTACGACCATACCAGCGCCGTATATGTGCCCGCGGCGGTTCTGCTTGCCCGAAAGCAGCATGACTTCTTTGACCTGTTGGAAGTGATGAAAACGCTGCGCTCCCCCGGCGGCTGCCCCTGGGATAAGGAGCAGACCCATGAAACGCTGCGCCCCTACCTTCTGGAGGAAGCATATGAGGCAGTCGCCGCCATCGACGAAGGCGACATGGATCATGTGGCCGATGAACTGGGGGACGTGCTCCTGCAGGTGGTCTTCCATGCGGAGATTGGCCACCAGCACG
This sequence comes from Bacillota bacterium, assembly GCA_023391725.1. Classification (GTDB taxonomy): domain Bacteria; phylum Bacillota; class Clostridia; order Christensenellales; family Aristaeellaceae; genus JAEWAH01. The sequence continues at coordinate 306 of JAEWAH010000297.1, forward strand.
GGGAATTCGACATCCGGGACGTGACCACCGCCATCTGCCGCAAGATGATCTCCCGCCACGCGCATATCTTCGGCGAGGTCAAATGTGATACCGCTGATGAAGTGCTTGTCAGCTGGGACAAGCAGAAGAAGCAGGAGCGTGGCCTAAACTCTCAAGCTGAGGTCTTAAAGGATGTGCCCAAGCATCTTCCGGCCCTCATGCGCGCTGGGAAGGTGCAGCAAAAGGCCAAACAAGTGGGCTTTGACTGGGACGATCCCCGGGATGCATTGAAAAAGGTGCTGGAAGAGGCCGGGGAAGTACTAGAGGAACTTGACAAAGGGAGCGATCCTGGCGAAGAGCTGGGCGACCTCCTTTTTGCCGTGGTCAATGTGGCACGCCTATGCAAAAAGCAGCCCGAATTCTTGCTTCAGGAGGCTGTGGAAAAGTTCATCCGACGCTTCGAAAGAATGGAAAAAATGATTCTTGAAGCAGGAAAAGCGTTGGAACACTTGACTTTATCAGAAATGGATGTATACTGGGAAAAGGGAAAGCAGTTGGAAAAAAAAGCGTAGTATCGTGCTTTTTTCCCCGGGTATCCGCTTTTTTCCAACCCTCTGGCAGGAGAATGACGGAACAAAGCGAATATACATGATGCATGTCCCATAAAGCAGACTCTAAAATATCTTTGTAAAAACGAGGAGGTACTTTTCATGAACAAAACAGAACTGTCCAGCGCCATCGTCGCCAAAACCGGTCTGACCAAGAAGGACGCCGAAAAGGTCGTCAATGCTGTGGTCGAAGTCATCAGCGACTCTCTGAAGGCTGGCGAAAAGGTTCAGATCGTCGGCTTTGGCTCTTTCGAAGTGAAGGAGAGGCCCGCCCGCACCGCTCGCAATCCCCGCACCGGCGAGGAAATCAAAATCGCGGCCTCCAAGGCTCCTGTGTTCAAGGCCGGTAAGGCCCTTAAGGACACCGTCAACGAGTAAGGAATGCTTCGAAAACGCCCGTGCTGCTGACTTGCTGCACGGGCGTTTTTGGCTAAACTTGGCGGAAATGACTTCGTCATCTTCGCGGGTCTTTGCACGATTCACTTGTAAGACTTTGCCCCATCCATCGCTTCGCTAGGATGGGACGGTCTTGCGGCCAGTGAATCGTGTAAGGAATGTTTGCTCCGCAAACCCCCATCCGCCTGGCGGAGCCAGGCGAGGCGACTTCAAACGAGGGGTCGCGGTCCCCCCTCGTTGCTCTCCTTTAATTCCCCTCCAGAGGAGGGGTGGACGGCGGAGCCGGACGGGGTGGTTGATGTAGGGTGTGACGATTCGGCACGATGTGTCACCTTGCGGAGTGGCGGAGCAAAATAAAGGAAATAAAGACATTAAGATAATAGGAAAAAGAAACGAGTGGTTAATCATGCGGCTGGACAAATATTTGAAGGTATCCCGTATCATCAAGCGCCGGACGGTGGCCAACGAGGCCTGCTCCGGGGGGCGTGTATCATTGAACGGTAAAACGGCCAAGCCGGGTGCTGAAGTCAAGGAAGGGGATCAGCTGGAGATCCGCTTTGGCGACCGGTACGGCAGGTATCAAATCGTATCGATATTGGAGCATGTGCGCAAGGAAGGCGCGGCGGAAATGTATAAGGTGGTCCAGGAGGATGACGCGGTAGCCCGTGAGCGGAACTGACAGGAAGGGAAAGTATGCGTACTGATGTGATCTTGCTGGCCGCCGGCCTCGGCCAGCGCATGCAGGCGGGGGAGAACAAGATCTACCTGCCCTTGGATGGGATCCCCGTTCTGATCCGCAGCGTGCAGGCCTTCCAGGGCATGTGCGACAGGCTGGTGCTGGTAATACGCCCCGGAGAGGAAGAAAAGGCAAAGGCGCTGCTGGAGGAGTACGGGCTGGCAGGCATCGTTTATGCCTACGCTTCCGGCGGGGACGATAGGCAAGCCTCGGTGAAAAATGGCCTGAAATACCTGAACACGGACCAATCCGTCGTGTTGGTCCATGACGCAGCCCGGCCTCTGGTTACCAAGGACGTGATCAAACGGGTCATCGACTCCGCCCAGGAGCATGGCACCGGGGTTGCGGCCGTGCCGGTGAAGGATACCATCAAGCAGGTGGATCCCAGGAATATGGTGACCTCCACTTTGGACAGGTCGCAACTGCGGGCGGTGCAGACGCCCCAGGGCTTTTCCAAGGACCTTCTCCTTCGCGCGCACCGGCTGGCCGAAGAACTTGGCATGCTGGCTACCGACGACGCGGCGCTGGTAGAGGCGCTGGGCGTGCCTGTGCGCCTGGTGGAAGGGAGCTATGACAATTTGAAGCTCACCACCCCTGAGGACATAGACGCTGCAGAAGCGGTGCTTAGGCGGCGTTCAGGGAACGTCCCGGCGATGCGCATCGGCCACGGCTACGACGTGCATCAGCTTGTCCCGGGCCGCAAACTCATCCTGGGCGGTGAAATGGTTCCCCATGAAACAGGCCTGCTGGGCCACAGCGACGCGGACGTGGCTCTGCATGCCTTGATAGACGCCATGCTGGGCGCGGCGGCCCAGGGAGACATCGGGCAGCATTTTCCCGACAGCGATCAAAAATACAAGGGAATCTCCTCCCTGGCGCTTCTTTGTGAGACCGGCCTGCTTCTTCAAAAGTTGGGCTGGCGGGTGGGGAACGCAGATATCACCATCGCGGCCCAGCGGCCCAAGCTTGCTCCCTACATCCCCGCCATGCGTAAAAATATCGCCAAGGCGCTGGATGTGCCCCTGGACTATGTGAGTGTGAAGGCCACCACTACCGAGCGCCTTGGCTTTGAAGGAGAAGAAAAAGGCATCAGCGCGCAGGCAGTTTGTTTGTTGATCAAATAGCGGTGAGGGAAGATACCGCCCGAAGGTCCGCGCTCAGCCAAAGTGGCCAGATGTGGAAATGTTGTATGCCCCGGCATTGCCTGTGCCCTGGGGAAGGCCAGCCTTCCAGAGCTATGTGAGGCGGCAGCGTGAAACCGATACTGACCGATACGAAAGGGGGCAACCCCATGACCCACCAGTACATCGCCGCGATCCGGGAGGCGGCAAAGTTTATCAAGTTACGTTTTTCCGCGCAGGATGGGTGTTCGCTAGATGACATTAAAGACAATGCAGCAAGAATCGAGAGCTACGTCGATACCATCCTCCGAGTCCTGGACGAGGCGGAGAAGCCCCGTCCAGAGATCGTTTGTCTTTGCGGCTCCACGCGATTTTATGATGCTTTCCAGCGGATGAACTACGAACTGACCATGCAAGGCAAAATCATACTTTCTGTCGGCTTCTACCCTCACTCACAGGTGCAAGCCCATGGCGAGCAGATCGGATGCACCGCAGAGCAAAAAGCCACGCTGGACGAACTGCACAAACGCAAGATCGACCTGGCCGACCGGGTATTGGTTCTCAATGTCGGCGGTTACATCGGGGATTCTACCCGTAGCGAAATCGAGTACGCACAAGCGCACGACAAGCCGGTGGAATACTTGGAGCCCGGCTGCGGACGGCGCATCCAGGGAGGTGCAGCGCAGCCGCGCGACGACTGAGCCAGGGGCGGAAAGACCTGGTCGCACCCGCAGGCACGAAATCTTTCCTGATAGAGATATTCGTGCATCACAAAAGGAGTATATAGAAAAAATCCCGGACAGGCGCGCTGGCTGTCCGGGATGCGTTTTTAACCTATGTATTACTTGGCAAACTCGGTGCTCCTGGTCTCCCGGATCACGTTCACGCGGATCTGGCCGGGATATTCCAGTTCTTTTTCGATGCGCTTGGCGATCTCCTTGGCCAGCACCTTGGTGCCCTCATCGGTAACATCGTCGGGCTTGACCATGATGCGAACTTCCCGGCCGGACTGGATAGCGAAGCACTTTTCCACGCCGGCGAAAGAATTGGCGATCTCCTCCAGCTTCTCCAGGCGCTTGATGTAGTTCTCCAGCGATTCTCGGCGGGCGCCCGGCCTGGCGGCGGAAATAGCATCCGCCGCCTGGACAAGCACGGCTTCGATGGTTTGGGGCTCCACGTCGTTATGGTGAGCCAGGATGGCATGGATGACGTCGGGGCTTTCCCGGTACTTGCGGGCCAGTTCTCCGCCCAGGGACACGTGGGTGCCTTCCTGCTCGTGGTCAACGGCCTTGCCGATGTCGTGCAGAAGGCCCGCGCGCTTGGCCAAGGTGATATCGGCGCCCAGCTCCGCGGCCATCAGGCCCGCCAGATGGGACACCTCGATGGAATGCTTGAGTACGTTCTGGCCGTAGCTGGTGCGGTACTTCAGCCGCCCCAGGAGCTTCACCAGCTCATGAAGGATGCCGTGCTGGTTGGTTTCAAACACGGCCTGCTCTCCGGCCTCACGGATCTGGTTGTCCACTTCTTTGCGAGCTTTGTCCACCATTTCCTCGATGCGGGCGGGGTGGATGCGGCCGTCCATGATCAGCTTTTCCACAGCGATGCGGGCCACTTCCCGGCGGACCGGGTCAAAGGCAGACACGATCACGGCTTCCGGGGTATCGTCGATAATCAGGTCAACGCCCGTAGCTGTTTCAAGAGCCCTGATGTTGCGGCCTTCCCGGCCGATGATGCGGCCCTTCATATCGTCGTTGGGTAATGTGATCACCGAGACGG
>JAEWAH010000109.1 GCA_023391725.1 Bacillota bacterium
CATTCTTTCCTTCCAAAGGCAAAAGATCAAACACAGCGGTGGTGAAATGCCCAATGTGCCGGCCTTCCTGATGCGCTACATTCCTGGACATGGACAACGCCTTCAGATACACTTCCGGGCCGATCACCGCCGAGCCGAAATTCAAAAACACGCCGCCTTCCAGGTTCTCTATGGTATTGGTGTAGATGAGAAAATCCCTGTACGTCGCCTCACCGATGGCCGCGCCGTCGGCATTGGGCTGCTCGTGCACGATGTCGCAGCCGATACCCACATGCACAGTCACAGGCACCTGAAGGCGGTAGCCCGCGGCCAGCAGGCTCAAATCCCGGTGGGGGAGATTGTGCTCCCAGATATACTTGCCCACAGATTCGCCGAAGCCCAGCCCTTCCTTCACGCCTTCATTGACGGCCTGATTGAGGAGCGCGTCCTCCTGCCACAGCCCGAACTGCCCTTCGCGGATGTAGCGGGCCACGCTTTCCGTGGTCGCCCCGATCAGGGAAAATTCAAAGTCGTGGATGCTCCCAGCGCCGTTTAATGCAAAGTGGGTGATATACCCTTCCTCCATCAGACGGATGAGCAAAGGGGCCGCCCCAGCCCGAAGCACGTGGGCGCCCATCATCATGAGGACAGCAGCCCCTTTTTCCCGGGCCTTTATAATGCGCTCCGCCAACACATCAATGGAGGGGTGGTGATAGGCGCAGGGGGTGTTGGGATCCATCATAATGGACAGGTCCAGGTCATGCTCCCGTTGCAATAAGGGCTTCAAGAGCAGCCTGCTCCGGTCAAACTGTTTAAAAGGCATATCGTTCCCTCCCAAAGTCAGCAAAATAAATAAGCTTCCAATTCCGCAAGGTTCCGGTAATCCGGGATAATGGCGTCAGCCCCGGCGCGGATAAGCCGCTCCCGCTTCCACTCGTCGATGCCGGTGCGCTCTGTTTCGTTGGACGCTACGCCGATGGCGGCGCCGCCCACCGCCTTCACATTCTCGATCTCTACATACCCGTCCCCAAAGCCCAGCAAATCTGCGCCTTGGAGGCTGTTTTCCCTAAGGATTCGCTCGATGACCATCTTTTTGGAGAAGGTCTTGTAGTCCCGCTGCGCGCCGTAGATGTGCCCCTCAAAGAAATGATCCACCTTTAGCAGCCGCGCTTCCTCAAGCACATAGTTTTCATCGGTGCCGCTGGCAAGGTATAAGTGCAGGCCATGGCTTCTGAGCATGGCCAATAATTCATAGGAACCAGGGACGGTGAGCGTCTCCGGATCAATGCTGCCATTTTGAAGGCCCATCAGGCGGCCGTCGATGCGCTCCAGCAGCCGCCGGTGATATTCATCCTTATAGACCTGCGGGTCCTCCGGCGTGCCGCCAAGCTTTGTGATCTCCTCCGCCAGGGCGATGCATTGGTAGATGGTCTGCCTGCCTGTGTGGAAAAAGATAAATTCCCGGGCACGGTCGGTCAGGAGCTGCGGGTCCATGCTGCGGCCCAGAGGCGTTTTAATAAGGAGGGAGGCAAAATAGGGGATCATGATCTGCTGCCAGCCTTCCCTAATCAGGCTGATGGTGCCGTCAAAGTCCAATACTGCATATCGGAAATGCTCCCCCCGGGGGCGTGGCCTTAACTGCTCTAAAGTGCTGTCCATAATGAATCATTTCCGCCTGCGGGCGGTCCTCCTCATTGACGAATATGGCGCGCCTTGGTAAGATAAAGACAAACTTTATTATCTGATAGAAAGAAGGGTGCCTCATGACGGAGGCCGGACCGGCGCTCAAGAACCATTTAAAGACTGTGACGCAGTTGATCCAGCGTGTCCCGGGCATCTCCAAGCCGGAGATTTCACGGCAAACGGGGCTGACGGCCTCGGCTGTCCACGGCATCGTAAGCTTTTTGCAGGAGCGGGGCGTAGTCAAATGCGTGGGGGCTGCCGGATCCAGCGGCGGGCGTCGGGCGGCCATGTACATGATCCCGCAGGAACTGGGCTTTTTCGTGGGCGTTTCCATCCGCATCGACCGGCTGGAGATGGGCCTGTTCGATATGAGCCTGCGCCCGGGCAAAAAGAAAACGCTGTCCCTGTGGATGCAGGATATGGGGCCGGAGACATACGCCTCCTTCGCTGCCCAGGCCATCGGCGAATTTATGGAGGAAGCCCAAATGCCCAGGGAAGATTGCTTTGGGATCGGCGTCACCGTGCCCGGTCCGGTGGATTTTCAAAAGGGTGTCGTGCTGGAGATCGCCGCCGCCCCACTTTGGCAGCAATACCCTTTAAAGCAGCGCTTGAGCGACGCGTTGTCCATCCCTGTGGCGGTGGACAAGGATGTGTACGCGGGCATCCGCTACCTGGAATACGCGGGCAAGATGCAAAGCCGCGAATGCACGGCCTATGTATCCATCTGCGAGGGCATCGGCGCGGCGCTGCTCATCCACGGGGAGGTTTTCCGCGGCTCCCACAGCCTTTCGGGGGAGATCGGGCATCTTACTGTGCGCAAGGACGGCATCCCCTGCTCCTGCGGCAATACCGGTTGTTTGGAGCTGTACTGCTCGGACATAGGCATCGTCAAGCAGTATAACGCCCAGACGGGGAGCCATCTAAACCGCGTGGAGGAGGTCACCGCCTTGGTGGAAAAGGACGACCCCGTGGCCCGCAAGGTGTTCTCCCAGGCGGTGGGGTACCTGGTGGATACCACCTCCACCATCATCATGAATTACGATCCGGAAGAGCTGCTCATTTACTGCACGTGGCTCAATCAGCAGCGGGCGCTGTTCTTTCGGATGCTGGATGCGCTGTATGCCAAGAGCATCTTCACCAAGCGCCACACGGTGGATATCCGGCTGATGGATCCGGAACCCATCAACCTGCCGGCCGCGGCCACCCTGGCGGCCACGGAGCTTTTGTTCCGTGGCGGCAGCCGGATGGCGGAACTGCTGGAAGGCTCTTCTGACTCAGCTTCCTTTTGATATATAACCCCTTCAAATGCCCTGGTCGATGTAAATGGTCTTTCCTTCCTGGGCGGACTGCTCCGCCGCGAAGATCACCCGCATGGCCTTCAGCGCTTCTTCCCCATCCACCAGGGGCTTTTCGTTTTTCACGATGCTGTCCACAAAGGCGTTGATGACGCCGGTATTTTTGCGCGCGCCGGAGGTCTGGTCCTTGTTGGAGGCCATCTGCCCGCCCATAAAGCGCTCCACCCCGCCGTCCCGTTTCTCCAGGATCACGGTATACTCCGGGTCGTCATACAAACGCAGGATCCCTTCCGTGCCGTAGATGCGGGTGGAATGGTCTTCCGGGCCATAGAAGGTCCAGCTCACATGAAGCGTGCCCGCCGCGCCGCTTTGGGTTTTGAACAGGCATAGGGCGTTATCGTCCACGTCAACGGGCGTTCCGTCGGGGTATTTCTTGTCCAGCGTGTGAAGCTTGGCGGCCACCTCTACGATGGGCTCGCCCAAGAGATAATGGATGATGTCTGTCTTGTGCACGCCCAGGTCAGCCAGCACGCCGAAGGCGGCCTGCTTTTTGTCAAAGAACCAGGAGTTGGCAAGCCCTGTCCACCCTTCCGGGCCGGGATGGCCAAAGCATGTATGGAAAGACAATACTTTGCCGATAGCGCCCGCGATAATCATCTCCCGGGCTTTTTGGTGCGCCCAGGCAAAGCGCTGGTTGTGGCCCACCATCAGCTTCTTTCCGCTTGCACGGGCGGCGGCCACCATGTCCTCGCATTCCTTGAGTGTTACGGCCATGGGCTTTTCGCATAGTACATGCTTGCCAGCCTGCAAAGCCTGAATGGTGATGCGGGCGTGGTCCACATTGGCTACGCAGACGCTCACAGCGTCCACGTCGCTTGCAAGCAATTCTTCCACGCTGCCGTACACCTTGCCGCCGTATTGGGCGGCGATGGCCTGAGCGCGCTCGGGGATACCGTCAAAGTAACCAGCCAGCTGGGTATGGGGGTTTTCCTGGTATTCTGGGGCATGGCGGACCTGCGTAATCTTGCCGCAGCCGATGATGCCAATCTTGAGCATGGGTGACCCCCCTTTCTTTCGCAGCGGATCTTTTCATGCAGGCGGTGTTTTCGCCCGTCACCCTGTGGGGCGCCGGGTACGGCCCCACTTCGTTCACAGGGTCTAGTCGGGCCTTCGGCCCTCCCTCGCGGTCTTAGCTCCACGTAGACCGCCGACGTTGCATCGCTCCGTTTTCTTGTCCTGCGCAAAAATCTCTCGCTGCTCTGTATGGATTAATACATTACTTTCTTCTGCCCTGCATGTTCTGCAAAAGCACCGCGATGATGATGATCGCGCCGCTGATGGCGCCGTTTAGGAAGGTGGGGAAGTTGGCCATGGTCAGGATGTTGTTGATGATCTTGAACATCAATACGCCAAGGAACGTGCCAATAATCTTGCCCCGCCCGCCGCTCATGGCGGTGCCGCCGATGGCCACCGCGGCGATAGCGTCCATTTCAAACAGGTTCCCTGCGCTGGCCGCCGCCACGGCCATGACCCGGGAGGCGTAGAGCCAGCCGGCGAAGCCGCACAGAAGGCCGGTGATGGAGAACACCGCAATTTTGACCTTGTCCACGCCCACGCCGGCCAGCCGGGCGGAAGTCTCGTTGCTGCCCACGGCGTAAATGTGCTTGCCCAGCCTGGTGCGCTGCATGATCAGGCCAAAGAGCAGGGAGATCACAATGAACATGATCATGGGGTAGGGGATCTTGAAACTATCCGTGATGGGGATGGAGCCCGCGGCCACCAGGCGGAAGATGTCATAATTGGCTTTATCCGCCACAGTGAAGGGGCCACCCTGGCCGACCTGGTTGATGATGGAACGGCAGGCTGTCTGCACTGCCAGGGTGGCGATCATGGCCGGCATACCGCCTTTGGCGATCAGAACCCCGTTGAAGGTGCCGATAAACGTGCCCAAGAACAGGGCGAACAGGAACATGACGAAGATGCTGCCAGTTGCGTTTAGCACCATGATGCTAAGTCCCGAGATGATGGCTACCTGCGCGCCTACGGAAATATCGATAAGCCCCGCGCAGATGATCATGGTCATTCCCAAGGCGATAATGCCTGTGGGGGCGCTTTGCACAAAGATGTTGGCTATATTCGTCCACCTGAAGAAATTCGAGTTGAAAATACTGGCGATGAAGACCAACAGGATAAAGGACAGCCAGTAGCTGTACTCAGACAGCAGCTTTTTAGAAAAGGTTTTGGGTGGCAAGGTCTGGGCGGCCTTAAGCATGCTT
>JAEWAH010000134.1 GCA_023391725.1 Bacillota bacterium
GCCCAAGACAATTCCCCTCCCTCGGAGGGGTGGCGCGCCAGCGCCGGGGTGGTCGGAAGGTGCTTTAGACCGGATGAGGTATCCATGGCACAATGACTCGGCGTGCCGAAAATCAAACACTGTGGCCGCCAAGCCGCCCGTCATCCCCAGTTCCACTCCCATCCACAAAAAAACAGGAGGCAACCCTTGCCCCCTGACGCTAATTCAATTCCTTTCCCTCACTCCACCAATATCCCATGCACCACAAAATAATCCCCGTCGGAATTTTCCCGGCAGGTGACCAGGGTAATATATTGGTCATCCACTGTCGGCGTGGCAGCCCCGGCGCTGATGTCGGAGCGGGCGGCAAGGGCCTTCAAAAATTCCTGCCTTTCATAGGCGGTGTGCTCTGCAAACCCGCGCACGTCGGTATCCTGGGCCGCGGTATAGACGGAGAACACATAGTAAGTCTTCTTTTCAAACAGCCCCGTGAGCACGATCTTCCTGTGATCCTGCAAAAAGCTGGTTTTCCTGTACTGCAAAAGGTCGTGGAACATGCTCCCGTCCTTCATATTGTGGCCGTACAGGACGGTGTTGAAATCCGTAAGCTTAGCGTCGTTCTTGCAGTCCATGTAAATGGATCCGCTGGCGTTGCGCTTGTTGGAAAAGGTATGCGTGGCGTAATACTCGTTGTCCTTCCCCTTCACCACGGGATATTGTATGGCTGTGCCCTCAATTTGCAGATACCCCACCGTATCGCTGTTCTGGGATTTCAGCCTGAGGATCTCATCGCTGTAATAGGGGATGGCCGTTATTTTGGGGATGGGCGTGCGGGCGGCGGACGGCGAGGATTCCTCTGCGGCGGGGGTTTCCAAAACGAGGGCCGGCGCGGGCGTATCGCTGGGCGCATCATTCATCATTTGGGCGTAGGCGGCGTATTCCCCGGCCGCCGCGCGGTATTCCAGCAGGCGTTTTACAAGGGCGCAGGAAGAAAATACCATAATACCGGACAGCACAAAAACAAGCACCCTTCGCCGCCTTGGGGGGCGTTTGCCCCGGCTGACCGGCACAGGAGGCTTGCCTTGTGGGAAGTATCCGCCTCCCGTAAAGCTGCTGCGCTGCTGCTTGATGATTTCTCCCTCCGTATGTTTACCGCTGCATCCGCTTTGGCTGCCTTAGCACCAGGGCCAGCGCCGCCGCACATAGGATCGTAAGCATCCCCCATACCGCGGCCTCGGTATTGTCGCCGGTGGGTGGCATTTCGGGATCCAGCTCCTTGCCTACGGTGAAGGTTGCATCCGAGTACCCATCCGTAAACAGGATGCGGATTTGATGTGTCCCGACAGCCAGCGTATCCAGATAATCTGGGTGCAATGTGACGATGGTACTGCCCTCCCGGGCGTCGTAATTGCTTGCAGCCATCGGATTCCCATCCACCGTGACCCCGGTGAAATGGCTGAAATCGCCGTTGGCCCTGAAGGTCAGCCCCGAGGGGCCATGCTGGTTGTATGTGCCGCCCGCCCCGCTGATCATCTGGTAAGGGATGGGCGCGGCCACGGTAAAACTTACCTGCAGCGAGGCGCTGGCGCCATTTGTTCCGGTGATGGTGATGGTCTCGTTATACGTCCCCGCGGCAAGACCCGCCTTTGGCTGCACGGTAAAGGTGGCCGTGTCTGCCGGGACCAGGGAATCTGAAGACAGTTCACCCACCGTATAGTTTGTAGCCGTGGGCTGATCGATGTCCACGGGCTGGTTTCCCGTATTGGTAATGGTGACAGTCTCCAACCCGGGCGGGGTATAGCCAACCACCGCGGTCCCGAAATTCTTCAAAATAGGGCTGACTTCGATGGTGTACGTCAGCAGAGGGGTGACGGAGAAGTTTACCTGCAGCGCGACGCTTGTGCCGTTTGACCCTGTGACGATGATGGCTTCATCATACGTCCCCACGCCAAGGCCGGGTTTGGGCTGCAGGGTGAAGGCGGCCGTGTCCGCCGGATCAAGGGACGTTTTGGACAGCGCACCCACCGTGAAGTTCACCGCCGTGGGCTGGGTGATAGTCACGGTACCGGTCCCCGTATTGACGATGGTGCAGGTCTGTGCCACGGACGGGGTATAGCCCACCTCCATTATGCCGAAATCACGGTCTGCCGGCACGGCCTGTATCTCATACACGCTGGGATGCAGTACCGGATACATGTATCCGCCCGTTCCTGCTTTCCAGGATGTCAGCATGGGATCCATAAGGTAATAGGCGTTAAGCACGTCAAGAAGCACGTTTGACCCGCCCACCTGGCTTGCCAGGACGCCGGAATCGTTAAAGGAATAAACATTTGTGAACGCGCCGCTAGATCCATTCGGGACCGCATAATCACACCCGCTCAGCCGCCAATAGCAGTTACTTATCAGGCCGCCGGTGTAATACCCCACAAGGCCCCCGCGGTACTGCGCCGAGATCGACGTTGCGCTGTAGCAATTTTGGAGGTTCGCCGACGGCTGCATGATCTCCCCGACGAGGCCGCCGGACGCGCCGCCGTTTGCGGAGGTATTCACCGTTCCGGTGCTGAAGCAATTGCGCACTAGTCCATAGTGGTTACCCACCAGGCCGCCGGTATTGAAGGCATTGCTCGCAGAGCCGCCAAAAGAACAGTTTACAATCAGGCCGCGATTCACGGCGGCGATGCCCCCGGCTGCGGTGGTGACCGAAACTCCGTTGGCGCTGACCGCGCCGGAAAAGGCAGTGTTCATTACCACGCCGCTTGAGCCGATCTCCCCGAAAAACCCTGCCCTGGTAAGCCCGATAGCGGTATAGCTTTTTACCTTGTATCCCTTGCCGTCAAACGTGCCGTTAAAGGGAGTGCTCTCGTTCCCGATGGGCGTCCATGCGCCGTCCACCGCGATGTCCGCTGTCAGTTCAAACGTTTCGCCCGCGCAGTTATCCCCGCCATTCACGCGGGAGGCCAACGCAAGCAAATCGGCCTTGGTGCCGATCTGCGTGGCGGCCAAGGATACAGCTGGTATCATGAGCGCCGCCAGGATCCCAAGGATGACCCCCGTAAGAATTTTGCGGTTCATACGACCCCTCCGGTTGTACGTTTCGCTTTTGTGGTGTGAGCTTTGCGGGTATGGGATTTCCTGCTTTCTTTTCTGCAATAATTGTAACGTCTAAGTGAATGAATGTCAATTCCTGCCGAAAAAGAATCTTTCTGCCTGTTGGCCGTGCGGCGCAGGCAACCCCCCTGTCGCTTTGCGCCCCCTCCACGGGAGGGGAATTATCTGGTGGGCGGCGCCGTTCCATTCCCCTCCTGTGGAGGGGGGGGCGGCGATGGCCGGGGTGGCCCGTGTCGTCGGGTGATCAGCGGCGACGAGGCGGTTCGTGTCATCAGGACGGTTGACCGTAGGGGGCAATGTGAGCATCACCCTTCGCTTGGTTGATTATTAGTGATATTTGGGGTAAAATGAGTTATCGGGTAAAAGAAAGCAAGTAAAAAGAACGCCAGAGAACCATTTAATCTTTCTCATATCAAAACAAACGGAAGCGCCGGTGGCGAGCTCCCATAGCCGCGGTGCGCCGCATAAAGGGGCAGAAATGAAAAAAGCACATGTCATCCTTTGGACAGCCATCATTGGAATCTTTTTGTCGTCCGCCGCCCTTGCAGAGCCCGCAACAAGCCATTATATGCTGGAAGAAGTGGGGATATCTGTTGATATCCCTTCCGATCTGATAGTCCTTACAAGGGATATCCAGCAATCCGATCCGGTGCTTAAAAAAGTTGGTATGACCGCCGATAAAGTGAAATCCACACTGGAGGCTTCAAATATATACTTGGACGCTGTCTCAGAAGACGGAAATTCTGAGATATTGATCATCATGACGCCAAGCTCGTTGGTGGACTTCAACTTGCTCAGCGATTCGATGATATCCGCCACGGAAGATTCTTTACGTTCCGCCTATGAAAGCGGCGGCGTCACAGACATTGACTCCGAGGTCTATCATCACAGCCAGGCAAAGTTTCTCAAAGTGCACGGAACAAGGCAGAGTGAAACGGCCAACGATTATTTCTTGCAGTATGGTACCGCCTATAACAATAAGGTTATCCATCTGACGATGCATTCCTACGATGGGGAAATCACCGCCGCTGACGAAACCTCTTTGAAGCGTATTGTGGACAGCGCAGTTTTCGATTTAGCCCCGCAAAAAGGCGCTGCTCAGGCATTGAAGACCGCATCATTCAAGTATACCGACCCTGATACGGGCATAGCGTTTGTTGTTCCGGAGAACTGGAAGCAAGAGGAACCGGGCGCTGAGCAGGAGACCATTGATGCAGAATTTTCTTCAAACGAACCCGGTGTGCTGATGATGTATGGAAAATATGATCTGTGGTCCAAAGCTTCTGCTGCGGATCGTGTGGGCCATGTAAGGTCCGATGTGAACAATTCTTCTTTTACTGTCCAGGATGTGGCCGATATGAATGGCATTGATGCCTCGAAAATATCTATAGAGACGTATAATGGCATGCCTTATTTCAAAAGTACCCAGACGGGCACCAATTCCGATTATGGGCTCGACATCTCTTATGAAGTAACACAAATGGTTTGCTTTCAAAACGGATATGCGCTCGTGTTTCAATTTTCCGGGAACAGCAGCAGCAAGTACTATCCCGACTTTGAAAAACTCCTGAATAGTGTTGAATTTCCCGCCTCATGGAAACTGTCCGCCGCGGCATCATCCCTCAGCGACGTGCCGCCCCGCCTTCCTGGTTCGGCCAATATTACCGACTACTCTCTTGGAAATATCGCTTTCAGCTTTGTTGTGACTGTTTTGATCTATTCCGCCCCCATCATGATCTATCGTTTCTTAATAAAGAAGGAGCCGGTAAGCAAGAAGAAGGGCCGCATTATAACGATCATCTACGGCGTTTTTGCGTTTATCGTGATGCTGCTGCTGCAACTCTTTGTGTTTGGAGGCAGTTCACGGGGCACCGCGATCGTTCTTTGGAGCTACGTCAATTATGCCATGCTCACCAAGGGCTACATCGAAAGGATTCCTTCCTCCCAATGGCCTGATGTATAAAAGGATGCATCCCAGCGGATGATCCTCCGGACGTCATAACAAAAAGACGGGAAAGCATTTTTGCTCTCCCGCCTTTTTGTTACCTTAATACCTTGCTCAAAAAC
>JAEWAH010000150.1 GCA_023391725.1 Bacillota bacterium
CGGTGGCGCTCCCAGATTTCCGGAACACCGTAAGCCTTATGGCTGAGGGATTCGAGCGTGAGCACGCACCGGTACTTGCCCAGGCGCATGGTGCCGCCCAGGTTTTGCAAATTCTGGTCCGGCATCAGGTCGATAACGGGATAGGTGGTATTGGGGTCCGTTTCGGTGGTATCCGCGCCGCGCAGATCCAGCACATTGCGCGCGAACTCGATCACCGCCATCTGCATCCCCAGGCACAGGCCCAAAAAGGGCACGTTCTTTTCACGGGCAAAGCGCACCGCGGTCATCTTTCCTTCCAGGCCCCTGGCCCCAAAGCCGCCGGGAACTACGATGCCATCGGCATCCTTCAGCCGCTGGGCCACGTTCTCCTGGGTTAGTTCCTCCGCAGGTACCCAATCGATATGCACCTTTGCCTGATGGAAGATGCCGCCATGGGTCAGCGCCTCCACCACGCTTAAGTATGCGTCCGGAAGTTCTACATACTTGCCCACCAGGGCGATGTTAGGCCCCTCTACGCTGGAAAGCTGGCGCTTGACCATGGCTTCCCATTCGGAAAGGTCACAGGGGGCGTCGGTTATGCCCAGCATTTGGCATACCTTTTCATCCATGCCCTCGGCGTGAAGCAAAAGCGGCACTTCGTAAATAGTACGGGCGTTGACGTTCTGGAATACACGTTCTACGGGCAGGTTGCAAAACAGGCTGATCTTGGCCCGAAGGTCATATGGAATCGGATATTCGCAGCGGCACACAAGCATATCCGGGGAGATGCCGATGGCGCCCAGTTCCTTCACGCTATGCTGGGTGGGCTTTGTCTTCAGTTCCCCCGCCGCGCTCAGGTACGGCACCAATGTTACATGGATGTACAGACAGTTTTCCCGGCCCACCTCCGCACGCATCTGCCGGATGGCCTCTAAAAAGGGCTGGCTTTCGATATCGCCCACAGTCCCGCCGATCTCGGTGATGACCACGTCTGGCGGGTTTGGTGTGCGGGAAACGGCCAGGATGTTCTTTTTGATCTCGTTGGTGATGTGCGGGATGACCTGGATGGTTGCGCCCAGGTATTCCCCACGGCGCTCCCGGTCGATGACGGTCTTGTACACGCGGCCGGAGGTGACGTTGGCGGCCTGGGTGAGGCTCTCGTCGATGAACCGCTCGTAATGGCCCAGATCCAGGTCGGTCTCAGCGCCGTCGTCGGTCACGAACACCTCACCATGCTGATAAGGGTTCATGGTGCCCGGGTCCACGTTGATGTAGGGATCGAACTTCTGGATGGAGACCTTCAGCCCACGGCATTTGAGGAGCCGACCCAGGGATGCCGCCGTGATCCCTTTTCCCAGGGAAGAGACCACCCCGCCGGTCACGAAGATGAATTTGGTGTTCATACCGCATCCTCCCTTCCGCTGTTCCCAAAAACAAACCATGTTCCATTGTACAAGCCCAATCCCGGTTAGTCAATGGAAAAATTGCAGGAAATACAAAATTTCGTGGTGTGGGGTGTGACATGGGGCGAGATATGGGGGTGGACATAAGGCGGGGAAGGTTCCTTTATAAAAGAAGCCTTCCCCGGATCCTCATAAAAATTTTATAGGGAGTGCAAGATCATGCCCTCTACGACCACCCTGCGGCTTCGCCGTCCACCCCTCCACAGGAGGGGAATGGACTACCGCCCGCCCTTATCGTACGGCACACCCGAGGCTCGGGGCGCCTGGGAGTTTTTGCTTGAAAAGGCCAGGACGATCAGCGTGGCGATGAAGGGGATCATCTTGTACACATCGCTTGAGATGCCCAGCTTGCTTAAGACCGGGATGCCGGAATAGGCCGAGGCAACGGTCTTCATCAGCCCGAAGAACAGCGCCGCCAAGAAGATGCGCAGGGGCTTCCACTGCCCGAAGATCAATACCGCCAGCGCCAGGAAGCCATAGCCGGAAACCGTTTCGCTGAACTCCGTGGAGGTGGGCACCACGAAGATCAGCCCGCCCAAACCAGCCAAAGCCCCGGAGATCATGACCCCGGCATAGCGGATGCGCCTCACGTTCACGCCAACGCTGTCCGCCGCCTGGGGATGCTCGCCGCAGGCCCGTAGGCGCAGGCCAAACTTCGTCTTATACAATACAAAGGCGGCTACGATGAGGATCACAAGCCCAAGATACGTGGTGATATAGGTGTTTTGGAAAAGCAGAGGGCCAATGACCGGGATATCCCCCAGCACAGGCACTTTAGGGATGCGGAAGGTATTCTCAAAGTGCACCTGCTGTACGCCGTTATCCTGCAGCATCCGGGCAGCGTAGATGGCGATGGCGGGAGCCACCATGTTCAGCGCCGTGCCGCTGATGGTCTGATCCGCGCGCAGATTCACCGCCGCGTAGGCGTGCAGGAGGGAAAAGATCAGCCCTGATCCCGCGGCAACGATCACGCCCAGGATGAGAAGCCCTTGGCCGCTCATGAATACTTCCAGCTTGTTGATGAACAGGATGCTGCAAAAGGCCCCCATGACCATGATGCCTTCCAGAGCGATGTTGATCACGCCGCTGCGCTCAGAAAACATGCCCCCCAAAGCGACCACCAGAAGCGGGATGGAAAAGAACATCATCTGCTGTACCAGAAAATATACCGCATCCATTTATGCCCCGCCCTCCTTTTTGGCGACCTGCGCTCCGGCGCTTCCCCTGCGCGCCCGCCGCCCGCCCGGATGTTCCCGCCGGCCTTTCACGCGGCCAAAGATATCCTTGACGAACAGCGCAAAGGCGCTGAAGTAGATAATGATGCCGATGATGACATCGATGATCTCCTTCATATACTTTAAGGATTGCAGGTAGGATCCGCCCACCGTAATGTAGGCCACGAACAGCCCCGAGAAGACGATGCCAATGGGATTGGAAAGCCCCAGAAGCGCAACCGGAATACCGTTGAAGCCCTGGGCAGAAAGAACTTCCTCCACATGGATGTGAAGTCCCTGGGCGGGAGCCAGATACATGAGTCCCCCCGCAGCCCCGGCCAGCGCCCCGGCAATGACCATGGAAAGCATGATGGAGCGCTTTTCGTTGATGCCCGCATACCGGCTGGCATTGCGGTTATAACCGCAGGCCTTGAGCTCATACCCGAAGGTTGTCCTGTTCAAAAGGATATATACGAGGACTGCCAGCAGAACGGCCACCAGGATGCCGGCGTTCACACTGGAGGTATCCTTGTATTTGCCCACCAGGGTAGAAAAGACAGAATCCAGGCCCCAGGTGGGGATCACCGCCCCCTTGTCCACATTGACGGTGAGATTTTTCAGTTTATCAAATAGCACATACACGTCCTGCTGCTTTGCGGCGTCGTACACCGTCCAGTTTTTGATGATGTAGTTGATGCCGTACATGCCGATATAGTTCATCATGATGGAAGAAATGACC
>JAEWAH010000182.1 GCA_023391725.1 Bacillota bacterium
GCTATGTGGAAGGGCCCCACAACGACGAGAGCAAATACGGCGCCTGGTTTTCAAAGGGCGGCCGGGTCGCCTGGTGCGCGGAGTTCCTTACTTGGTCCGTGGATCAGGTGGACCAGCGCTACGGCACACAGCTGATGAATGATCTCTTCCCCTGGTATGGCGGATCCTCGGACGGCGCCCCCTTTTTTATAGAAAAGGGCCGCTTCATTTCCGATGACGGGCGGATCCCTACGACCTATGCAAAGCAATGGCTCATCGGCAGCGACCATTACCTCAAATCCAATGAATATATCCCTTTTGCCGGGGATTATATCTGGTTTTTTTATCACAGCCGCCGGGAGGGCACGGAGCACGTAGCGGTGGTGGAGGGCGTCAGCCGGGATGAGGACGGGGCCATCCAGGTGCATGTAATCGAGGGGAACAACCCGGACCGGGTCCAGCGCGCCGTCTATGACCTTACCGATAAGCGCATTTACGGCTTTGGCACGCCGGTAAAGCGGGCGTACACCAATCTGCGCCTATACTACCAAAACGAAGATGTGGCGCAACTGCAAAAAGACCTGATTACGCTGGGGTATTATCAGCAAGAAAATAAGCGGGAGGGCTATTTTACTTTAGCCCTCAAGGATGCCGTGAAACAGTTTCAGAAGGATGCCGGCATATCCACATCCGGCATAGTGGATATCCAGACAATGCCAGCGCTTAAAAAGGCTTTGGAGAGGAATACCTCCAAAAAGCAGTAGGCTCCGGCAGGGTTCGTTATGGGCCTTTTGGTTTGAAAAAGAGAATATATCGTGCTACAATGACCGCATCATCCAAGGGGAGGAAAACATCTTGCGCAATGCTCCGATCTGATGATCTGCACGCCGCCTTTTATCGGGCGGCTGTCTTTGCGTGCAGAAAATCAAAAAGGAGCTTTTTATGTTTGCAAGAAATCGCAGGCTTTTGTATGCCGTTGCGTTTTTTCAGGGACTTGTTTTCTACGGTTCCGTTGCGACCCTATACCGGCAGGCAAGCGGGCTTACCGAATTTGAGATCACGCTGATTGAAAGCATCTCGCTTGCCGTAATGCTGCTGTTGGAGATCCCCTGGGGATATGCCGCAGACAAGATCGGCTACAAGCGGACCCTTGTGCTGTGCAATTTTCTGTTTTTCCTGTCCAAGCTGATCTTCTGGAAAGCGGATTGCTTCGGGGCCTTTTTGGCGGAGCGGCTGCTATTATCCATTGTTCTCTCGGGTCTTTCCGGCTGTGACAGCGCCTATCTCTACTTGCAGATGGAGGACAAAAATCCCAAAAAGGTATTCTCTATTTACTCCGTTATGGGAACGTTTGGTCTGCTCCTCGCGGCGGTGACGTTTTCGCTGTTTCTTTCCTTCAATTTGAGGAAAACGGCATTTTTCACATGTATCACTTATGCCGCCGCCTTCCTTCTTTCTCTTTTCCTTCGGGAAACGGGAGATGCGGGCAGGAAAGCAAGGCAGCCGATGGCGTTTGCGGCGCTGCTCGGTGAGGTTACCGGGGATAAGCGATTTTTGCGCTATTTGGTGGCTTGCGCTTTTCTTGTGGAAACCAATCAGACGATCACCGTATTCTTAGGCCAGCTGCAGTATCAAAAGAGCGGTATCCCCGTGCATTTGTTTGGATATCTGTATCTCCTTTTATCGGGCGTCGGAATTTTTGCCCTGGGCGTTGTCCGGCTGGGAAAAAGGTTTGGTGAATCCGGAATGCTGCTGCTGGCGGGGAGTGCGTGCCTTTTCCTATCCTTTACTTCCGTCCCGTTTTTCAGCGTGGCTTGCATCCTGCTGATCCGCATATCCGCCTCCATGCTGTACCCCATGATCGAGGATGAAAAGAACAGGCAGGTACGCCATGCAAACCGCGCCACAGTCCTCTCCGGGTACGCCATGCTGATGAGTATCATAGGGATTTTCACCAACCTTGCGTTCGGGTATCTGGCGGACCAGGGGATCGGCTTTGCCATGCTGTTTGGCGGAGGGCTTTGCACGGCGGGATTTTTGCTGCTTCAAAAAGCGGGACGGGGGCGGGCATAACAGACACATCAAAAATTCTCTTGCAAATTTCGCTTGGATTGCCTATAATAGGGCCAACTCAAGAAGGCAATGAACGGTCCATGTCCGCTTTATTGATTTCAGAGAGCCGCCGGGTGGTGCAAGGCGGCACGAAAGCGGGCTATCCATCCGGGAGCCGGCGGTGAACGGCCGCGGGGCGCGCCCCATACAGCGCAGCGAGTGGGATGCTTTTGCATCCAATCGGGGTGGCAACGCGGATTCGTCCGTCCCTTCCAGTGGCAACATTGGGAAGGGGCGGGCTTTTTTATTGAGACCGGCAAGCCCCGTTGACCGGCCCTTATGACGCGGCCCAAGCCGCAAGGAGGAAAGAGTATGCTGGACCTGAAAAAAATCCGTCAAAATCCCCAGGAGCTGGTGGACGCCCTTACGCGTCGTGGCAAAAACATTCCGCTGGACAGCTTTTTGCAGGCGGACGAAAAGCGCCGGGCGCTGATGGCGCAATCGGAAAACCTCAAAAATCGCCGCAATGAGGCGAGCAAGGAAATTGTGAACATCAAGCGCACCGGGGGTGATGCCCAGCCTATTTTGAATGAAATGAAGCAGGTGGGCGATGACATCACGGCGCTGGATGAGCAGATTCGTGTGCTTGATGAGCAGATGGAGCAGTTTTTGCTCACCGTGCCCAACATCCCCCACGAGAGCGTGCCCGCGGGCCGGGACGAACGGGACAATATAGAGCAGCGCCGCTGGGGCACGCCCCGCGTTTTCCCCTGGGATCCCAAGGCCCACTGGGATATCGGCACGGATCTTGGCATATTGGATTTTGACACCGCCGCCAAAGTCTCCGGCGCCAGGTTCACCTTCTACCGGGGCCTGGGCGCGCGCTTGGAACGGGCAGTCATCAACTTTTTCCTGAACACCCATGTGGAGGCAGGGTATGAGGAGATCTATCCCCCCTATATGGTAAACCGGGCCAGCATGACCGGCACGGGTCAATTGCCCAAGTTCGAGGAGGACGCCTACAAGGTGGACCAGGATACGTTCATGATCCCCACCGCCGAGGTGCCCGTGACCAATATGTACCGCGACATGATCCTGGACGGGGCGCAATTGCCCATCCGCCACTGCGCCTATTCCACGTGCTTCAGGGCCGAGGCCGGCAGCGCCGGGCGGGATACCAGGGGGCTCATCCGCCAGCACCAGTTTAACAAGGTGGAGCTGGTGAAGGTGACGAAGCCCGAGCAAAGCTATGAGGAACTGGAGAGCATGACCACCGAGGCCGAAAAGGTGCTTCAACTGCTGGGCCTGCCCTACCGGGTAATATGCCTTTGCGCTGGGGACATGGGCTTTTCTGCTGCGAAGACGTATGATATCGAGGTGTGGATGCCCAGCTATAACCGGTATGTGGAGATTTCCAGCTGCTCCAACTGCGAGGAGTTCCAGGCGCGCCGCGCGGGCATCCGCTTTAGGGAGACGGCCAAGGATAAGCCGCAGTTTGCCCATACGCTCAACGGCAGCGGCGTAGCCGTGGGCCGTACCGTGGCCGCCATCCTGGAAAACTTCCAAAACGAGGACGGGACTGTAACGATTCCACAGGTGCTGGTTCCTTATATGGGAACAGATAAGATCTGCAAAAGGTAGAGGAGTTTCGTAGTGCAAGGATATACGCCTATGAGGTTGGCCGCCCCCGGCCCGGGGCTTGTATACGGGCTGCCCATGATCATCTTCGATTTTGACGGAACATTGGTGGATAGCATGGAGCTGTGCGTCACCGAGCTTCGGGAAACGTTTCTTGACATGGGCTTGCCCGTACCGCCCGAGGAAACGCTGAAAAGCTGCAACGGCCCCTCCCATGAGCAGGCGGTCGTGCTGCTGGGGCTGCCAGAAGAAAAGCAGGCGGAGTTTTTAAGGATCCGCGGCGAAAAGCAGATGAAGTACCTGGAAACTTACCAGCAGATCTATCCCGGCGTCCGTGAGATGCTGGATAGCTTGGGCGCCTGCGCTAACCTGTGCATTGTCAGCAACAGCGCGCAAAGGTATATTGACAAGTCCCTAAAGCACTGGGATATCGGGCATTTCTTTACTCGCGCCCTGGGGGGCGACCCCAAGCGCACCAAAGGGCAGTTGATCGGGGAACTCATCCGCGAGCAACGCCCCGCAAGGGCCATGATGGCGGGGGACAGGCGAACGGATATCACAGCCGGCCGGGAAAACGGACTGTATACCGTGGCCGCCTGCTACGGTTTCGGCTCGTCCGATGAATGGGTGGATGCCGACCGCAAGGCCCATACGGTGCAGGAACTCTTCGATATCTGCCTGGAGTTTTGCCAGCGGTAAGGCTCGTTTTACGAAAGAAGGGGTGATGAAATGTTCCTGCATACCACCACATTTCCGGACCGCGCGGCGTTTTTGCATAGGAACGTCTGCGATTTTCCTGGGGATCTGACAGCGGAAAAGCTGAACGTTCCCGACGGAGAAGCGCTTCTGATGGGACTTGTGTCTCTGCGGGAACTGCTGCTGGCCATCTATGATGACCCGGGCACTTACCTGGGTGCAGACGCGCTGGAGAGCTACCACAAGCTTACCTATACCGTATCGCTTTTGCAGACTGCGGGCGCCTGGGGAGAGCCTTTTAAGGAAGGAGAAGAAGTATTTCTTTCTCTGGACAAGGGCCTGATCCGCAAACACTTCAAGAAGCCGGCTGGCCCCTCCCTTGCGGCTTTGGAACACTACGGCTTCCATTTTGACTATTCTAAAAAGGGCAAGGCTGCGTCTTCTTATGAAGCCTGCGATACGGTGCGCATGCGCTATGAAGGCCCGGCTGGCTTTTTCCCTGCCTTGCGCCTGCTCGTGGGCAGGCTCCCGGCAGTTGACAACAACAAGGATTACGCCTTGCAGAGCGATTTGTTTTCCAAGGCCGATTATGGCGCGGTGTTTTTGAACACGCCTTTAGGCAGGCGGGATGTCAGCCCACTTCGGGCGGATATCCTTAAGACGGCAGGAACGAACGCGGCGCTGTGGACGGAGCTTGTGAACACGCTCACCGGGAAATTCGGCCTGAAAACAGGCTGTAAATTCTGGTCCTACTGCACGCCCCAATGGGTCGTCCATTTTATCCGCAAGAGCAAGACGGTATGTATTTTTTCCATGACTGCCGACATCCTCTGCTTTGAGATGGCGCTATCTTATGAACAGGCGGCGGAACTGGCCGGGCTGGGCAACGCGCTGGACCCCACCCTGCGCAAGGGCATGGAGCGCTTGGGCTGCATCGGGTGCGGCAGGTGCGACGGGGGCGATATTGTGAAGGTGGCGGGGATCTCCCTGTGCCCCAGGCAGCCCGATGCCAGGCGGCTGGCCTTCAACGTGGATTCCCTGGCGGAGATTGGGGCCGTTGCCTCGCTGATTGTTCCGGCCGCCGCGCCGGTTGCGTAGGGCGGGGACTTGCCCTTGGTGCTCCCGGAGTAATGTGGGCACCATCTCCTACGGTCAACCACCCCGGCGCTTCGCGCCACCC